>JACCUC010000157.1 GCA_013812065.1 Thermoleophilaceae bacterium
GCGAACTTGATGTACGGGCGCTCGCCCGAATACCTGACCAGCGTTCGTGCGGTGGCCCAGGTGTTCGCGCCGTTAGTCGATGTCGAGAAGGTGGGCTGCCAGTTGCCGCCTCGCCAGAAGAGCCAGAGCCGATTGCCCTCCGCCCTCAGTTGGACGGGGTTGGGATAGGTGTAGCCTCTGGAGCCCGGCGTGTTGGTTGCCAGGGTGCGTTCTCGACCCCAGGAAGTGATGTCCTCGGGCCGGCTCGTCACTCGGTAGGACATCTTCTTGCGGCTGGCGCGGGAGTAGAAGACCATGAGCCTTCCGTCGGGCAGAACATGCAGGGAAGGATTGTTGTGGTCGTCGATGCCCAATCTCCAAGCGAGGACGGCGGTGGTGCGCACGCGCGTGCTGTGGTCATAGCTCGCCACCTTGATGTCGCCGTCCCGGTCGATCCAGCCGATGTAGGTGCGGTTGTAGGTCCCCTGGTGATGGACAGCTCTAGGGTCGCCGAACCAGGACCAGGCGCCACCGCCAAGAGAGCGGGTGGTGGGGGCGGCTTCAGCCGCGCCGACGGGGACCATCGCCGCGACGGCGACGAGCGCAAGTGTGATCAACGTGGCAGCCGAACGGCGAGCTCCCCAAGACAACGGCGAGTCGATGGAGGCGAATCTACCCGCCTGCACGCGCTGTGTCAAACCGCGTCGATATGCTCAGCGGGGAACGTGCTCAACTCGGGGTTCAGCGGCGCCCTGGCGCAAGTTAAGGTTGCGCAACGCAGGCGCTCACGCCGCACGGACCGGCCGATCTCCCACCAGCCCCCGCTCCACCAGCAGCTCCGCCACCTGCACCGCGTTCGTCGCCGCGCCCTTGCGCAGGTTGTCTCCGACCACCCACAGGTTGAGGCACCGCTCGTGCGACGGATCGCGCCGAATGCGACCGACGAGAACGTCGTCGCGGCCCGCCGCGGAGGTGGCGAGCGGGTAGAGCCCCCGCGAGGGGTCGTCGATCACCACGACACCCGGAGCCTCGTGCAGCACGTCGCGGCACGCCTCGGGCGAGAGCTCCTCGCGCGTCTGCACGTTGATCGACTCCGAGTGGCCGTGGTAGACGGGCACGCGCGCGCACGTCGCCGAGATGGCGAGATCCTCGTGATCAAGGATCTTGCGCGTCTCGGCCATCATCTTGCGCTCCTCGGTCGTGTAGTCGTCGCCTTCCTTGAACGTCTCGACCTGGGGCAGGACGTTGAAGGCGATCTGGTGCGGGTAGACGTGCGCACCCGGGAACTCCTCGCCGAGCGCGTGCGCCCGCGTCTGCGCGGTCAGCTCGTCGACCGCCGCCTTGCCGGTCCCCGACACCGACTGATACGTCGAGACCACGAGCCGCTCGATCCCCGCGGCGTCGAGGATCGCCTTCAGCGCGACGACCATCTGCATGGTCGAGCAGTTGGGGTTGGCGACGATCCCGCGCGCCGTGCTCTCGAGAGCGCCGGGATTGACCTCGGCGACCACGAGCGGCACGTCGTCGTGCATGCGCCAGAACGACGAGTTGTCGACCACCGTCGCGCCTGCGTCCACAAAGCGGGGAGCCCACTCTTCGCTGGTCGCCCCGCCGGCCGAGAAGAGGGCGAGATCGAATCCCTCGAGAGCATCCTCGCGGAGCTCCTGCACCGTCAAGGCGGCGGAGCCATAGGCCGTCTCCCGCCCCGCCGAGCGCGCCGAGGCGAACGCCACCACCTCGTCGGCCGCGAACGCCCGCTCGGCCATGACGTCGAGGATCGTCCGGCCCACCACCCCGGTGGCGCCCACGGCCGCGACCCTCATCGGCTCGGAACGGTCGGTCGATGGACTCCGCGCGGGTCCTCCGGCCGCACGGCATCGGCGCCGAGCCCGAAGGCGGTGTGGAGCTCGAGCACCGCCTTCGGCACATCGTCCTCGCGCACGACCACCGAGATCTTGATCGGCGACGTCGAGATCATCTCGATGTTGATCCCCGCGTCCCCGAGCACCGAGAACGTCTTGGCCGCCACGCCCGGGTACGAGCGCATCCCCGCCCCCACGAGCGAGACCTTGCCCATACGGGCGTCGGTGGCCACGTCGGCGATCCCGAGCTCGGCGCGCAGCGGCGCGAGCGCCTCACGCGCGGGCGTCAGGTCGTCGCGGGGGACGGTGAAGGACATGTCGGCCTCGCGGCCCATGCTCTCGGGCTCGTTCTGGATGATCATGTCCACGTTGACGTTGGCCTCGGCGAGCGCGGTCATCACGCGGCCCGCGACCCCGGGCTCGTCGGGCAGGCCGGTGAGCGTCACACGCGCCTCGTCGGTCGAGTGGGTGACGGCGGTTACGAGCGGTCGCTCCATGGTCTCCTCCTCGGTCAGCACCCAAGTGCCCGGGCGGTCCTCGAAGCTCGAGCGGCAGTGGATGCGCACACCGTGGTTGCGCGCGTACTCGACCGAGCGTAGCTGGAGCACGCGCGCGCCCGACGCCGACATCTCGAGCATCTCCTCGAACGAGGCTTGGGTGAGCTTGCGCGCGTCGGGGACGATGCGCGGGTCGGCGCTGAACACACCTGCGACGTCGGTGTAGATCTCGCAGTCGCCGCCCAGCGCCGCCGCGAGCGCGACCGCCGTGGTGTCCAAGCCGCCGCGGCCCAGCGTGGTCACGTCGGCCGCGGTAGAAACCCCTTGAAAGCCCGCAACGAGGACGATCTTGCCGTCGCTCAGAGCCGCGTCTATGCGCCCCGCGCGCACGTCGAGGATGCGAGCCTTGGTGTGCGAGGTGTCGGTGACGATCCCGGCCTGGGATCCCGTGAGCGAGATCGCCTCGTGGCCGAGGTCGTTGATCACCATGGCCGTCAGCGCGCAGGAGATCCGCTCCCCCGTCGAGAGCAGCATGTCCATCTCGCGCGGGTCGGGGCGCGCTGATACCTCGTAGGCCATGGCCACGAGGTCGTCGGTCGTCTTCCCGCGCGCCGACAGCACGGCGACGACGCGGCTGCCCGCCTCCTTGGCCGCGACGATACGCTCGGCGGCGCGACGAACCCGCTCCGCGTCGGCCACCGAGGTGCCGCCGAACTTCATGACCACGGTGTATGCGGCGGCTTCGGGGGCGGCGGCGATGCTTAGATCCGTCATCTGTCGCAGAATATCCCCACCCCGTGAGCGCTCCCAGTCATCCTCAGCGCCGGCTTCGTTCCGCGCCCGAGCGCCTTCGCGCGTGGTTCGCGGCCCTCGAGCCCCAGGACCGGCGGCTGGTCGTGCTCATCCTCGTGCTCGCGCTCGCGCTCGCGATCGCGCTCGCCGCCGTCCCCGTCCTCGGCCGCTCCGGCGCGACGACGCCGGCCGAGCGAGCGAGAGACTCCTTCCTCACCGGGCTCGTTCCGGAACCGGAGCAGATCCGCGACGAAGAGTCGGTCCCGCCGCAGGTTCGCGAGGCGGCGAGCGAGCTCTCGGTCCCCGAGAAGGTCGACCAGCTGCTCCTGCTCGGCTTCCAGGGCACAAACGCCCGCGAGCCCGAGCGACGGCTCGCCCGCGGTGAGCTCGGCGGGCTCACGATCGCCGCGGAGAACTACACGGGCGCCGGCGACCTCCGCGGCCTCGTGCGAAAGATCCGGACGCGCGCCCGCCGGGAGGACCGGCTGCCCCCGCTCTTCATGGTCTCCCAGGAAGGCGGCGAGCTTTCGGCGCTCCCCGACCTGCCGCCGCTCGACACCCCGGCCGACACGGCCTCGGTCGAGGAGGCGGCCTATGCGGCGTTCAAATCGGCGCGCGCACTGAACCGGATCGGCGTCGACGGCGTGCTCGGGCCCGTCCTCGACGTCGGCGCGACCGATGGAGGACCGCTCGGGCTGCGCGCCTTCTCCGACAGCGCGCGCGAGATCGCTCGCTACGCGCGCGCCACCGTGACCGCCTATGCGAGCGCCGGGGTCGTCACGGCTCCCCTCCACTTCCCGGGCGGGCTCGGCCAGTCTGCGTCCTCGACCGACGAGGGCCCGAGCCAGGTTTCCTTGCCCCTGAACGCGCTACGCCAGCGCGATCTGCTGCCCTTCCGCGTGGCCATCGACGCGGGGACGCATGCGATCGTGGTCGGCCACGGCCTCTACGGCACCGACGACTTCGTGGTCCCAGCCTCGGCCTCGCGCTTCGTCCTCACCGACCTCCTGCGCGACGAGCTCGGCTTCGAGGGTCTGGCGATCACCGACGACCTGGCCGCGGGGGCGATCACCATTCCCTCGAGCTCGGCCGAGGCCGGTGTGGCGTCGATCGCCGCCGGGGCCGACATGGTGCGGCTCTCGGGACCCCCTCAGGAGCAGGAGCGGCTGCGCACCGCAGTACTGGCCGCCGTGCGCAGTGGTCGCATCTCGCGAGACCGGCTCGACGGCGCAGTGGTGCGCGTGCTCGAGGCCAAGCGCGTCGCCGGCCTGCTCGCCGGGGCGCGGCCGGCGCGCCGGCCCAAGGC
>JACCUC010000163.1 GCA_013812065.1 Thermoleophilaceae bacterium
CGACCGGCTCCCGCTCACTGGCACTCACCGGCGCGCCGAGCAGGCGGTCGTACGCGATCCCGAGCCGGTCGACGCCGATGCCGGCCGAGTTGATCGTCTCGGGACGGTCGGCGAAGCGCATCTGCGCTGCCACCGAGCCGATGTCGGGGCCGGTCTCGCCGACGCGCAGGAGCTCGCCCAGCGCGCCGGACTCGAGCGTGGCGTCGTTGTTGACAAAAGCGACGAAGCCGCCGCTCGAGCGTTCGAGGCCCACGTTCACGCCGCCCGTGAACCCCCGGTTCTCCGTGAGCTCGGTCAACATCGCCCCCGGGAACTTCGCCCGGACGAGCGCTCCCGAGCCGTCGCCTGAACCGTTGTCCACCACCACCAGCTCGGTCTCCCCGTCGACCTCGGCCAGTGCGGCCTCGAGCGAGTGCAGGCACGCCCGCAGCAGCTCAGGCTGGCGGTAGTTCAGAACGATCACGCTCAGCAGCGTCATGCGCACCGCTCTCCCGAGAGGGACGTCCTGTAGCGGAACGGAAGCTCGTCGGCCACCTCGCGCAGCCGCGGCGCCTGAGCGTCGCGTGCGGAGGGCACGAGCTCGAGCCCCTCCGGCCAGGCGATCGCCAGGTCGGGATCGTCGTAGGCGATCGCGCCCTCCGACTGCTGGTCGTAGTAGGCGTCGCAGCGGTAGACCACGTCGGCCACCTCGCTCAGGACGCAGAATCCGTGCGCGAACCCTGCCGGGCATAGAAGCTGGCTCATGTTCTCGTCGGAGAGCTCGAACGCCTGCCATTCCCCGAAGGTCGGGGAGCCACGGCGGATGTCGATCACGACGTCGAGGATCGCCCCGCGCGCACAGCGCACGAGCTTGGCCTGACCCTCGTCGCGGGGACCGCCGCGGGTCTGGAAGTGCATCCCCCGCACGACGCCGCGCCGCGAGCGCGAGTGGTTGTCCTGGACGAACTCGTGCGGGATGCCGAGCTCGGCCCACTCCTCGCGACGGTAGGTCTCCGAGAAGAAGCCCCGCTCGTCGCCGAAGACCTTCGGCTGGACGAGGACGGGTCCCTCGAGGCGGGTGTCAAGGCGCTCGGCCATGGGGAACCGGGATTGTAGGTCCGCCGCCCTGCTCGCCGGTAGACGTGCGGCTGCTCCTCCCCCGTGGCGATGTCGACGACCCGAGTCCAGTCGTAGCGGCCGAGCGGTGGATCGGAATACAGCTGCCTGTAGTAGCGACGGCCCTCGAAGTAGGAATGGGTGACCTGTGAGCGTCGGGGCCGCAGAAGCGGTCGTCTACGAGCTCGTCCTCACCGCGGCGTTTGACGTTCGTGATCATGGCTGTGGCCACCGATGGGCGAGCGGTGGACAACGGCGCTGCCATCGCCATCGGAGGCACGGTCGCGCTCGAAGCTCTGTTCGGTGGACCTGTGACCGGTGCGTCGATGAAGCCGGCGCGCCCCTGCGGCCCGGCGCTCGCCTCGTCGATGTGGGACGACGTTTGTCTTCGCAGCGCCGGGCGGTCGCAGGATGGAGCGAGGCGCTGTTCGCTGAGGCGGGCCCAGGGTCGGCACGAGCCGAGTCGGCCGGACGACGCCCGCCGAGCGCGTGCATACACAGGCGGTCGAGGTCATGCGGGAGAAGCGTATCGACCTCGAAGTTCAAAGAGGCCCCAGCCACTCGACCGCGCACGCGGCCTAACGCGCTGATCTAGTGGTGACGATGGGCGGCGACCAGCGCCCGTACATAGCGGGCAAGCGGTACATCGACTGGGACCTGCCCGACCCGCAGGGAAGGCCTCTGAACGACATCCGGACTGTTCGCGAGGAGATAGCGACCCGCGTTGCGGATCTGGTCCACCAGCTGGGTGCGGGCAGCTCCTGGAGCTGAGCACCTGTGTCTGGGCGCTCAGCTCGAGTGCGACGTCGACGGACGGGGGGATGCCCGGGTCCCTGAGGCAGGCCGGAGCACGTGGTCCGCCAGCGGTCAGACAAGTAACGTGGCCAGAAAGACACCGCCCTTACTCCTCGCCTCCGCGCGTCATATCGGTCCTGCTCCGTCTTCGTCTCGCGGTAATGAACCAGGCGCCCATGAGCAGGACACCCGCGCCCAAGAGACCGACCGCGGTAAGGTTTAGCTCTCGACGGCGGGAGCCAGCCACTACCGCCGTAGACGCCTGCGGCTCGTTGTACTGCCGTGCAACCGCGAGCTTGATTGCATATCGTCCCGACTCGGCCGGAATGACGGAGAAGGAGCCCGACCGCCCTTCTTCGACAGACTCGAAGTAGATTGCCGTCTCGCCTCGGGCCACGAGTTCTGGGCTGCTCGTCTCCAATTGGACGGTCACTGGTACGTCCGGCCGCCCCCCACGTCGCTCCAATCGAAAGGGCACCTTGACCTCATGGCCCACCTCCCCCACAACCGGGCCAGCCGGTGCGCCTAGGCGGAGCTCGTCGGGGGGTACAGTTGTGACCCCGACGCCGGAACTGGGTCGGACTTCAATGACCTGGGGTGCAGGACCCTCGATCGCTTCAAGGGCGAACATCAGCTCGTTCGACCCGCCCTTGACGCCTGCCCGCTGTAGGTAGTTGGCAAGCGTTGCGTGGACAACGCGACCGTCCGCAACCTGTCTATCCCGGCCGCTTATGAGCCCGAGCGTCTCCGTTATGATCCTCCGCGGAGTGACGGTGAACTTGATTTGGGCCGCTGTCCGACCATTAGTTGACCCGCTCAGCAGATACGTTCCCCGCGTTCCCTCACGAAAATGGGCACGTACGTCTACCTTGATCGTGAACCAGGCCTTCTGCCCCTGACGTGCCCCAGCCGGCAGTCGGTACTTCGTCGCTTGTGTCCCAAATCGCCGGTCAAAGGTGATCGCCCCGTCTAGACCAAGCTTACGAAGGGACGTGAAACCCGGTCGTTGCGGTATCCGCTCAAGGCTGTCCGCGACTGGTGGCACCACCGCCGCGTGCACCAGCAGTAGCGCAGTCAGAGGCCACGTCCACCCAGCTACGCGGAAGGCGGTGACCATACCGCCTCTGACGACCTAAGCCGATGGATCCCATTCCTTGCAGCCAAACACGCCACCCGAGTCGTCGTCCATGAGGCGGCCGGCCGGGACACAAAGGGCGGTCGCCCAGCCGTCATTGTTCCACACGTGGTTTCCATCTATCCGATACCGCTCGTAATTAGCGAATCGATCCATCCCATTCGTTGCAGCCAAACACGCCACCCGAGTCGTCGTCCATGAGGCGGCCGGCCGGGACACAAAAGGCGGTCGCCCAGCCGTCATTGTTCCACACGTGGTTTCCATCTATCCGGTACGGCTCGTAATTAGAGAAGTTGATCGCGTCGTTGGCGTGCCGATAGCCACGCTCAAACCAATACCTGGCAAGCTTGCCTTCTGCATACTCGCTATGGCCATAAGACGGCTGGCAGATCTCGTTACGGTCAATATGCGTGGTGCCCACCACGAAATAGCCCCAGTCAACGTCGTACATGCGGTCGTCACCATCGGCGTAGAGCCTGTAGTGATAGACATCACCGTAGCATGCGCCGATGCCGGTTTTCATTCCGTGATCAGCGTCGTACAAGGCGCCCCCTGGGGCGTCTTGAACGTAGGCATGATTTTCACTTGCGTAGGGCGGACCGACACCATAGGCGCCGAAGAAGATTTGCTTTAGCTTATCTACCTCAGCGTTGTTGAAGAAGATGAGCCCAATTGGCATGGACGCGTTATCCGTGGTACCCGGTACGCTCTGAAAATCATAGTTGGTAAAGAGGTCGTGTCCGTCACCGTTGTCGAACAGTATATTCGTATACCCATTCGACGGCGTTGCTGCCTCTGACTCTGAGGCTCTCACCCCGAGAATCGCTGCAAGCAGGCCCAGGACGAGTGGCACGAGACCCAGAAAGACACGCAGGTGTCTACGCGAAAAGTAATCTGCGCGGCTCACTCGCCGGCCGAGGGAAAGTGCCTATTCCCAGGCTCCTCAGTGACGGTCGAGCCGAGGCCGGGTTGAATGCTCACGACCTCATCACGGGTGAAATCGACCTGGACCATCAGAACCCGCACATCGCGGATCGAGGCGTGGATATCGAGTCGCTCGTAGGCGGTACCCGCCCTGTTGTAGCGGATGCCAGGGAGTACGACGTTTCGTGCATCAACTGGAGAGCTGAGACGGAGATCGGCGACCGCGCCGATGATCTCAGGGCTGCCCGCATGGGTCCACGGCCCCGAGCGCTCAACCTTGTAGTCGGTGCCGGCGAGGAGGCGATCGAGGGTTGGGTCACCGGAGATAACTCGCTCGGCTCGCGCCAGCAGTTCCGGCGGTAGCTGCTCGGCCTTCCGCGCTGGGGGGGACTCGGTCGGTGCCTTCGGCGATGCCGAGGTTCCGCCACTCTCCGGCGATCCGACGGGCACCTCTGGTGCCGTCTCTACACTGGACTCCGGAAGATCCAGCTTGGGTGGGGCGAAGGTATCGACGATGGCCCCGCCCGCGGGGGTAACCACTATCGCCACCGCAAAGGCAACGAGCACAAAGGTAGTTACCGGCAGCTTCAACCTTCTCCTCACCGAGGAAGCGTCTACCAGAAACAAGGGACGATGTCAAGAGGGAAGTCAGAGGTTCGTCCAAGGGACGTTGCCGCCAGGGCCGCGGCTGCAGCGGGGCTAGCGGCCGCCTCTACGCCAGACGCGCGGATGGCGGACTCGGGCCGCTAACCCGGATCGTTCATGAAGCAGCCGCGCCCCGCAGTTCGGGGGCGCGGTTTCGCCGCCTGAGCAGGGATTCTTGGGGTTCTTTGGACTCGTAGACCCGGCTCGGGAGGATCACCGTTGAATGCAGCGGAGAGGCCCCTTTGAGAAGTGAGCGCGGACGGCAAGCGGTTGGCGTCGCACGCCAGGAGTGCGTTGCTGGTTGCACTGGCGGACAAAGTGGGGCTGACGGATGCCTTCGCGGAGGCGCTCGCGCCCAGCCGTGAGCGGCGCTGCGCCCACGACCCCGGCGAGGTGGTGCGCGACCTGTGCGCGATGCTGGCCGACGGGGCCCTCGTCGCGGGGACCGCCGCGGGTCTGGAAGTGCATTCCCCGTACGACGCCGCGCCGCGAGCGCGAGTGGTTGTCCTGGACGAACTCGTGCGGGATGCCGAGCTCCGCCCACTCCTCGCGACGGTAGGTCTCCGAGAAGAAGCCCCGCTCGTCGCCGAAGACCTTCGGCTGGACGAGGACGGGTCCCTCGAGGCGGGTGTCGAGCCGCTCGGCCATGGGGACCGGGATTGTAGGTCCGTCGCCCTGCTCCCGCTACGTCTGGATCGCCGACGACCGTCTGCCAGACTGCCCCGGTGACCGCGGCCGAGACGCGCGCCGAGCCCTCTCCCGCAGAGGCGACCGAAGGCCCGCTGCTCGAGATCGTCATCGTCTCCGCGGTAGGCGGGCGAGAGCTCGCGCGCGACTGCCTGCGCTCGCTCGAGCGCCACCCCCTGCGCCAGGGCGCGACGACCGTCTGGCTGATCGACAACGCGAGCGGCGACGGCACCGCCGAGATGGTGCGCACCGACTTCCCGTGGGTGCGCCTCGTTCCCCTCGACTGGAACTCGGGCTTCTGCATCGCCAACAACATCGCCCTGCGCGCCTCGACCGCCCCTTACGTGCTCCTGCTCAACCCCGACACCGAGGTCCTCGAGGGCTCGCTCGATCACATGGTCGACCTCATGGGCGAGCGGCCGGACGTCGGCATGGCGGGCTGCCGGCTCGTGCTGCGCGACGGGCGCTTCGACCACGCGGCCAAGCGCTCGTTCCCGACGCCGCTAAGCGCCCTCGCCCACTTCACCGGCATCGGCCGGCGCGCGGGCGCTCCGCGTGCCCTCGCCCAGTACCGCGCCCCGGAGCTCGGCGAGCACGGCACCGGCGAGGTCGACGCCGTGAACGGCGCCTTCATGCTCGTGCGCCGCCCCGCGCTCGAGCACGTGGGCCTGCTCGACGAGCAGTACTGGCTGTACATGGAGGACCTCGACTGGTGCTATCGCTTCAAGCAGGCGGGCTGGCCGGTCCTCTACGACGGCCGGGTGAGCGTGGTGCACGTGAAGGGCGGGACATCGGTCCGCGAGCTTCGCCGGGCCCGCCACCGCAGCCTGCGAAGCACTCTGGCCTTCCACCGCTCGATGGGGCGCTTCTACCGCAAGTTCTACTCGGGCGGTAGCGCGGTGCAGGACGTAGCCGTATACCTGGCCATCGGGGTGAAGCTCGCGCTCGCCGTGGCGCGCAGCAGCGTGGCGCGGCACACGGCCCGGTAGCGGGGCCGCTCAGCGAGCGCAGCGCGTGACGACGCTTATGCAGAGAGGCTAGCCGCACCCGGACTGCACCCCGCTGCCCAGCGCGCGACAATGCCTGAAGCCCCCGCCACCGAAGGAGAGCGACATGGACCTTATCGACCGGATCAGGAACGACATCGACAGCCGGCTCGAGGAGCTGAGGCCTCAGGTCGAGGAGATCCCTCGGCTCGAGTCGGTGCTCGCCGCGCTCGAGGCCGCCGGTGACGGTCAGCGCGAATCGAGCGGCGCTCGAACGGCGCGTGCGCGCGGGCGGACCCGTAGCCGGGGCGCCGCCGCCGCGACGAAGCCACGAACGTCCCGCCCGCGCCGCCGCGCGCGCCGGGGTCAGCGCCGCGAAGAGTTCCTGCAGCTAATCAAGGGCCACCCGGAGATCACGATCGCCGAGGCCGCCCGCCAGATCGGCGTCTCACCGCCGCAGATCTCGACGCTCGTACGGCGGCTCGAGGAGGAGGGTGCAATCCAGCGCGCCGACGGACGGTTCGTGCTCATCGCTCCGGCCGCGTCGGAGGCGACTTCTGAGGAGGTCACCGTCATCGAGGGCGATGCAGGGTCGCCGGAGGAGGACATCGAGGGGCCGGGGGTGGAGGGGCTCGCCCCAGAAGCCGGGTCGAGTGAGGAGGAGCTCGCGCCGGAGGCCGCGCGCGACGAGGCGGGCCGGCCGCAGGCGACCTGAGCTCAAACGCGGAGGTCGGCTAGCGCCCCGCCTCTTCGAGCGCCCAGCGGGCGAAAGCCCGTAGGTCGTCGACCTCTCCGAGCTTGTCCCAAATCTTCATGTGGTCGATGTCCAGGTAGACGTGAACGAGCATGTTTCGCTGGCCCGCTGCTTCCTTCATCCGCTCCGCGAGGCCCCGGTCGAGCTCGTCCTCGCGGCTCAGGCGCTCGAACACGTCGGCGTAGTCCTCGGGCACTCCCAACCCCCATACGGCAACGAGATGCGCGCCGATGTCGATGCAAGCCTGTATGGAGACTTCGAGCGCCCGCTCGACCTCGCGCTGAAGGGAGCGGTTCCGGAGGTAGGGCTCCCGGCCACCGGTGCGTGCGTGCTCGAGCACTTCGAGCTCCGCATCGATGCGGCGAGCCCTCGACTCAAGCGCGCCGCGATCGACCATACGTTCCCTCCGCCATTCGCTGCCTTAGCCCGCGGCCCATCTCCTCGCGCAGCGGGATCGTGTCCAGATAGCGGATGATCGCGCCGGTCTCGAAGCGGACTCGCTGGAACGGATCCGAGTCAGCGAGCACGATGCCGTCGCGCAGTACGCGGTGAGCGAGAAGCGGCGGAGCGTCGTTCAGGACGATCACCTGGACCTCGTTCGTACGCAGGGTGCTCGTACCGAGCCCGATGAGTTCGAGCTGGCGCCGCCACCGCCGCTCCCGCTCGAGCGACGGATCGAGCCAGACCGCCAGGTCCACGTCCGACAGCGGCCCCGCCTCTCCCCGTGCCTGCGATCCGAACAGGTACGCGGCGACCACATCGTCCTCCGCGGCGAACAGCTCCCCGAGCGCCGCCCGCTCCCGCTCGCCGACGACGATCAGCGGCCCTGGGTCGATCCGGGTCACTGGTTGCCGCGCGCCATCGCCTCGAGGTCGAGCGCCTCGTCGAGGGTCGACTCGTCGACGCCCTGCTCGCGCGCGACCTCGCGCAACATCCGCCCGGAGCGCGCGGCCTCCTGGACCAGCTCGGTGGCCTTGTCATACCCGATGTAGGGGTTGAGCGCTGTGGCGATGGCGAGCGTGTTCTCGGCGTGGCGAGTCGTCTGGTCGGTGTCGGCCTCCAGGCCGTCGACGCACTTCTCGGCGAGCAGGGTGGCGGAGCTAGCGAGCAGGCCGATCGAGCCGACCACGTTGCGTGCGATCACCGGCACGCGAACGTTCAGCTCGAACTGACCCTGGGAGCCGGCGACCGTGACCGTCGTGTCGTTGCCGATCACCTGCGCGGCGACCTGGAGCACGACCTCGAGGATCACCGGGTTGACCTTGCCGGGCATGATCGACGAGCCCTTCTGGAGCTCGGGCAGGCGCAGCTCGGCGAGCCCCGCGCGCGGGCCCGAGCCCATCAGCGCGAGGTCGTTGGCGATCTTGGTCAGCGACACCGCAACGACCTTCAAGGCCCCGGAGAGCTCGACGAGCGCGTCCCGGTTGCCCTGGGCCTCGAAGGGATCGGCGGGGGGCTCGGCGAGCACCCCGGTTGCATCGTTGATACGGGCGCGTACGCCGGCCGCGAAATCGGGATGGGTGTTCAGCCCGGTGCCGGTCGCGGTCCCCCCGAGCGGGACCTGGGCCACGTGTGGCAGCGTCGCCGCCACGCGCTCGCCCCCGAGACGAACCTGCGCCGCGTAGCCTGAAAGCTCCTGGCCGAGCGTCACCGGCACGGCGTCCATGAGGTGCGTCCGCCCGGCCTTGACCACGCCGTCGAGCTCGCTCGCCTTGGACGCGAGAGACTCCGAAAGCCGGTCGATGGCGGGTAGGAGCCTGTCACTCGTCTCCGCCAGCGCGGCCAGGTGGACCGCGGACGGAAAGACGTCGTTCGACGACTGCCCCATGTTCACGTGGTCGTTGGGGTGGACATCCTCGCCCGCGAGGGCGGCGATCACCTCGTTGGCGTTCATGTTCGACGAGGTCCCGGAGCCCGTCTGGAAGACGTCGACCGGGAACTGGTCGTCGTGGCGCCCGTGGGCGACCTCGTCGGCGGCCTCGGCGATGCGCTCGGCGAGGTCTGAGTCGAGCAGGCCCAGATCGGCGTTGGTGCGCGCGGCGGCGCCCTTGACGCGGCCGAGCCAGTGGATCACGGGCGCCGGGACGGGCTCGCCCGAGACCTGGAAGTTGTCGATTGCCTTGCGGGTCTCCCCGCCCCAGAGCTCCTGGGTCTGCTCGGTCGCCTTCTGGGTCACCGGTAAGGCCTCCTCCGTGCGTGTCTCGGTCGGGCGGGAGTCTCGCCCGGCGACTGTACCGGCGCCGGCCACGCGCGATGCGCCTAGTGCTTGCTCCGGCTAGTTGTTTGCCTCATGTGGTGAGCACCTTGTTGGTGTATGTCCAGTTGAACGGCTGGGCGGTGAGGTTGTAGTGCTCGACGAACGCGAGCATCTGGGTGGCGAGATCC
>JACCUC010000166.1 GCA_013812065.1 Thermoleophilaceae bacterium
CGGATCGCGTCGTTGTTGCCGGCAGCGACGTCACGGAGCGCGCGGACCTGTGCGTCGAGCGGCATCGCCTCGAGCTCGTCGGCTCGCGGCGGCTCGCATGGCGGGGGCGTCTGCTCGGGATCGATCTCGACCGGGATGCCGCCGCGCGGGGTTTGGCGGCCCACCGCGGCTCGACGCTCGTCGCCCCAGTGGCTGCGCGCGCGGCGCGGTTTGTCGCGGTCGTTCACTACCCCTTGACGTTAGGCAGCTAACGCGCGCGGGTCGATTTAGGTCAGCTTCTGCTCGCGCCCGCGGACGACGACGCGCCGCAACAACAACGACGGACTCGTCGATCCGTTTGGATCGCCGCCGCCGATTCGGATTGTCGAGCTCGCCACGGTCTCCGACACCGTGAACGCATTTGCGACGAAGTCGGATGGAGGCAGCGTCTCCTGCTCCACGACGTCCATCTGCGCGCCGAGCTGCTCTGGGAGCTCGAGGCGGTTCCAGCGACCGCGGACCACCACCGGTGCCGCGATCCATCCGGTGACGGCGCCGTCTACCGTCACGGGGGCCGCAGCGTCGTCCCAGAGCGTGAACTTTGGGAAGCCCGTCGAGTTCGACACCGTGAGGGCGCGCTTGTTTTTCTGGTCGGCCGTGTCGTTGTCGATGCTGGCGATGGTGCCCGCGAGCGCCGGCGTGCCGAGCGCTTCGGCGTAGATCTCGCCCTCTCGGTGCAGCTGCAGCGGCATAGCCGAAGATACGAGGCCGTAGGTGTTGCCGATCGCGAGCCCCGCGTCCTGGAGCGCCGGTGGGATGGGCTCGACCCCGATCCACACGACATGCGCCACCTCGAATGACTTGGCGCTGGCGTCGGCGATCGCGAGCTTGAGGTGCGCCGTAGGTGTCGCTCCGTTCCATGCCATCGCGAACGTGAATCGCTGCCACAGCGGGGTCACCACGACCACGCTGGCGCTCTGCACGCCCTCCGAGGCGTCGATGAGCGTCGCCGTGACGTTCTGCACGGGGTCATACGTGGGGCCGTCCGGGGTCCGCATGTACAGCACGACGCGCACGGTCCCCGCTCCGCTCAACGCGAAGTCGGAGTAGCGGAGCCCGGCGCCGGCGACGCCGTTCGTCACGCGCACGCCACGCGCGAGCCCCGTGGGGTCCGCGACGTTCTGGGTCAACGTGACGTTCGCCTCGGGACCAACGTGCGATCCGCCAGCGTAGGCCGTCGACAACACCTTGTTGGTGTTCACCGCCACGACCGCGACGCCGTGTCCGTCGCCAGCAGCGTCGAGCGTGGCGTGATAGCCGATCGGCACGTGCCGCGTCGCATTGCGGACGAGCGTGGCGCCGCGCGCATCCGGCGCCCCGTCGGTCCAGACCGGCAAGCTCGAGGTCCAGCCGAAGATCGCGTTGATCATCCCGTTGGGGTCTCGGCCGACGAGGTCGATCGACTGGAACTCGGCGAACGTCAGCGCCGCGTCGTAGAGGGACACGCGAGCGATGTCCACGCCGCCCGTCGCGCTCGCAGGACCGTCGCGGCCGATCCGCAACGGCACGTTGGCGACCGAGAACTGCCCGGTGGCCGTGCTGCTGTTGGCTGCCCCAGTTCGCTCCATGACGGTGAGGACGCCGGCCTCGTAGGTGATCGCGACGACGTGCGGGGCCTTGTCGCGAACGTCGATGCTGCCTACCGCGGTAGCGGTGCCGCTCGCCCCCTGGATGGTCGCGACGATCTGGCCCGAGCCGTTGATCGCGATCCCCCACCCGATGCCAGTGACGCTCCGATGACCAACGAGGCCGCAGGCCGCGGTCATGTCCTCGGTCACGCGGAACGCGACGACGACCGTGAACACGCTGGCCGTGCCGAAGTTGCCGTAGCCCTGAACCTGCAGATCTACCGCGCTCGCGGCGATCGCGCGAACGAAGCGATAGGCGTCGGTCGACATCACGTCGACCTCGTCCACCGTCCATGGTCCGACGAAACGGGCAGCGCTGTGCGTCAGGCCGTCGGACCACGCCGCCGTCGCATCGGGGTTGTAGATCGACGAACGCGCCGACGGCAGCACACCGGAGCCGTTCCACAGGATCGGGATCGAGAGCGCGGGAAATGCGAGGTACTGGTGCTGCCAGCTCGTTGGCAGCAGCTGGCGCTTGGGGGCGCCGAAGTTGAGGTTGGTCTCGTAGATCGGATCGAGATCTTTGTGGATGCGGAGGTCCATGTCGTCGAACAGCGCGCCGCCGTTGCCGGACGCCGCCGCGCGCGTTGCCGCGACCGTCACCCGCAGATACACAGCGCCGTTCGGCAACGCCAGCTTCAGTCGCTCGAGCGTCCAGCCCGAGGAGGCGACGAGCCCGTACGAGGTCGCCGCCGTCGCCACCGTCGCGATGACGACCGAGACGGCATCGAGCACCTCGAGCGTCACGGTGCCGGTGTCGCCGGCGATCGCGTTCGCGCGCGCGAACGACATCACCGCCGCGCCGTACTGGTAGTTCGCGGGGATCGCGACGGTCTGCGACATCGACGCGGAGGCGAACGGCCCGCCCTGCCGTCCCGCGCCGTCATACGCCGATGCCCCCAACGTGTTGACGAAGGCAGCGCGACCAACCCAGTCGGTGTCATCGGCGATGACGACGGTGAAGGACGCGTTACCGAGGAGCTGTCCAAAAGCCTGCTCGACGTGGAGCTCGACGCCGGTGACGCCTGCGAGCGACAGCGTGTTCGTCACGCCGACGAGCTCGATGCCCACGGTCACCGTGGTCGCGCCAGACGGGATCACGATCGAGTGCTCGCTCCTCGTCCAGAAGCCGGTCTCCCCCACCACGTTGCTCGAGGTCGACGTCGTGGCGCCCGCGGCGATCGTGACGCGCGAGTAGTCGTTCAGGTCGCCCGAGAAGTTCCGCGTGTACCAGACGACGCGCGCCTTGAGCCCGCGCGGCTTGTAGCCGGTGACGTCGATCGTCTGCGAGAACTTCGTGATGTTCGCGACCTCCGTCAGCGCCTGGAACCAGCGGCCGTTCGCGCTGGCCTGCAGCGAGCTCGTGCCCTGCAGCGGGCCGACGGTCCCGGTGACGTTGGTCCACGGCGCGATGGCGACGTACTGCGCCGAGCCTGCGGCGAGCAGGTTGCGCGAGCGGTGCGCGCTGACACGGACCTTCTCGTCCATCCACGACACGCTGCCGAGGCTGCCCACGGTGCGAAGCGAGACGTCGATCTCCCCGTGACCTGCGATGCCGAGCAGGACCCCGACCGTGCTGACCGCGGCGTTCGCGAGTGCGCCCTGCGCAACGGCCTCAGCCTCGCCGACCTTCTGGGCGATCACCGCCCACGTTGCTCCGGTCTGGACCGCGTAGGCCGTCGCGTCATCGCCGCGGACGACGGATGTAGCGTTCTCGGACCGCTGCCGCCAGGTCGCATCCATGCCGCCCTCGAAGCTCGAGACGGCCTTGTACGCAAAGGCCGCGCCTGGCACCCCACCAGTGCCGACGATCGACTCGAGCGCGTTCACGGCGAAGTCGGCGCCGCGGTACGGCTTCTGGACCCGGCTCGCTGCCCCCAGGAAGCTTGTCTCGCTGCCGGCGAACGCCACTCGGTCAGTCAGGCGGTCGCCGTAGTCGCCGCCCGCGCGCAGCGACGCGTCGGCGGACTCGCCGCGGAGATGGGGTCGGACGCCGACCCCGGGAAAGTCGACGAAGAACAGGACGTCGCCGGCGACGTGGTCCCGCGGCGCGGTGTCGTGCAGACCACGCCACACGTTGTTCAACCGGTAGGCGCCGCCGCCAAGAACCGTGACGCTCTCGAAGGCGAGGAGCTCGTCGCCGACCTGCACGAGGTTTGCGCCGCCGGCCACCTGGCCTACCGACGCAGCGAGACCACCGTCGTAGATCGACGCGCTCGCGTTCGTCTCGAAGGCCGTCGCGAGCTGACCCGACACGCCGCTGATCGTGATGCCCGTCGTCGTGTCGTATGGCGCGAGCGTTCGCGCGTAGTTGGCGGTCAGTACGCCCGTCGTCGACCAGGTCTGCGATGAGACGTCGGACGCGTACGGCGCTGAGCCCGTACGCGAGGTGGCGAACCAGCCGGTCGCGGGCTGCTCGGTCTCCTTGCGTGCCGCAGCGAGCAGTCGTGGCGACGTGGAATCGCCCACGGCGCCCTGCTGATACGCGAGGCGGGCGAGCCAGAGCGGGGCCTCGGCGACGCGGCGGCGGCGGACCGGATAGACATCGGTCGGCGTGGCGACCACGACGCCGGGGGCGATGGCTCCGAGCTGCTGATCGAACACGTCCTCGATGAGCGACACGCGGATGCCGCCGTTCGCGAGCTGACCGGTATCCACGTCCAGGACGCGGAAGACCTTGCCGACGATCCCGTACTTCGGCCAGTTCGCCTTGAGCGCCTGGCCGAGCGTGAGCGCGTGGAACTGACGGTTGAGGGTCACCGTGCACGTCATGATCGGGCGGCCCACAACCGCCATGTCACGCGCGCCGAGCTTCGCCGCGAGATCCGCGGTCATGCAGTACGGGTAGTCGATCGTCCGTGGGCGGGGTCGGTTCTTCTGCCCGATTGCATTCGCGAGTCGCTTTGCAGGGACGGTGTCCGGCTTGTACTGCTTCGCGCGATGCGTGAACGAGATGTCGATGTGGTTCGCCGTCTCCATCCAGCTCGTGATGTCGACCGTCGGACGGCCGATCGTGTTGTCGACGTTCATCTCCTGCAGCGTTGCCGGATCGACCGCTCGGATCAGGCGCAGCTTCACGAGGCCGGTCGACGGATCCTGGTACACGACGCCCTCGACCTGATCGAGCAGCGCGGTGATGACGGCGGAGATGTCTTCGTCGGCGCGGATCGCGGCGGAGCAGCCGTTCCCCTCGGTCAGAAGAATGGGCGCCGCCGCGGCAAAGCTCGCGAGGTCAACGCGTGCAACGTCGTAGCCGAGCTTGAACACCGCGCCGCAGATCAGGTCGTAGAGGACCCATGCCGGATTCGCGTCGAGGATGTTGATCGCGTCGGGGTCAACGACCGACACGACCGCGGAGAGCGGCGGAACCTGGGACGCCTCACCGAACGTCAGCGTGCTGAACGTCTTCAGGTCCGCGATGACCGCGAGCAGCATCTGGTTGCGGTACCCCGGCACCAACGAACGATCCGTCTTCGGGTCGTTGTGGAAGCAGAGATCGATGCGCTTCATCAGCGCGGTGTTGACGCTCGGATACGTCGTGATGATCTGGTCGGCGCGCCCGTCGAAGAACTCGAGGTAGCAATTGATCTCGCCGCCTTGCCCTTCGCCGCCGAAGCTGGTCTGCGACAGGATGCTGTTGCCGTGGGTAAGGACGCCGCCTGGGAGGTTGGTGATGGTGAGCTTGGTATCGCCGAGTGATGCGCTGCGAAGGACGGGGGCGCTCCAGAAACCTGCGCTTGGCAGGTTCTTCGACGCAGGGACCCCGAGGACGAACAGCATGCTTGCGCTGTACTTGTTCGTCTGCGTCGCGGGCTGCAGCGTGAAGTCGAACAGCCCGCCCCACACGAGCACGGGGCTGTCGATTCGGACGGTCCCGTAGACGATCGGCACCGGCGTCCCGACGGTGGTCAGGGGGAACTCGAGATTGTCGGGGCGCGGCGGTGGCGGTTTCGGCTGGCCGCCGGCCATGTGCTTGCTCAACGCGCCAAGCCCCCACGAGACGCCCATCTGAATCGCGATCATCTGGAGCCCCATGACTACAAGGCTCCCTTGAGAATGTCCCAGACGCTTTTCGGCTTCGGGTGGACCGGCGTGCTCGGGTTCACCTCGGGCAGGTCCGGGTGCCCGCCGAAGTTGCCGACGTTGTTGTACTTATCGCGGCACGTTTTGATCAGCCCGTCGCATCCAGACGCCACGTTCATGACGTTGCCGGGCGCAAGCGTGGTGAATGGAACGTCGACGACGAAGGTGGTGCCGGTCTGGTTGAGAATGCTGCGTCGCTCGCCTGTCACCGTGTGCACCATCTCGCCATGCTTGGCCCATCCGTCTGCGAGCGGGTACACCGTGACCCCGATTGTCGCGCCTGCGACGGTCGAGACCTGTACTGCGGCATCGGTTCGCGGCGCCTGGCAGCCAGGCCCGTAGAGCGCATGCGGACACGTGCGCCCGGCCTTGAGAATCGGGATGCGTACGTCGAAGGCCACATCGATCGTCGCGGGCACACGTAGACGCGCGTATTGATCATCGGTGGAGATGGACGCGACGACGCCGTCCCAGATCTGCATGGGCGTGTCGCTCGGGTTGTGGAATCGCTGAATCTTCAGGGTCGCGTCCCGCGGGGGCACACCGTTGCCGAGGAGCGCCAGCGTGAGCGGGTGATCGACGGGGAGTGTGATCGTGAGCTCGCGCCGCTGTCCCAGCGGCACGGACGTCGCGTTGCTGCGGCTGATCGCGATCGCCGAGTACGTGACGCCCCCGAAGGTCTCGTCGTCCTTCGAGCTCGTCAGGTTAAAGGAGCCGATCGTCGCCAGCGCGAACGAGTAGATCTCGCGCGGCTGAGCGTCCTGGATCGAGGTCTCGCTGGTCTCGTACGTCATTGCTGCACGACCGTCGCCATCGGCGAACTTTCAAAGGTGGCGTCACGCCACGTCACGCTGATCGCGTCGGTGGCGAAACGGACTGTCTCGAGGAATTCGATGCGCGCGAGTGCGCCCGTTGCTGCAGCAGCGAGCGTCAGGTTTTGCGTGCCATTGCCGTTGTCGCTACATGCCGTGACCGTGCGGTACGCGATCGAGCCATCGGCCTTCGTGAGCTTCACGCGTCGATGCGCGAGGCTCGGGTACCAGTCGTTGACGTAGTCCGCGCCGGTGATCACCAGCGTGCCCGAGCTCGCGTCGCCGACCGGCAGCATGTCGGGTCGGTTTGTCGGCAGCAGGAACGCGACCTGACGACCTCGCACGGTCGACAGGAACTTCTTGAACCACTGCCACTCAGCGGTCGTGTCGGACGCGAGACGAATCGCGCGGCCCCAGTTCGAGGCGTCGCTGGTCGACCATGACGAGATCTTCGCGCCCAGGTCGACGAGCTCGGCGCCGGTGTAGATCGGTTGCGAGGCGACATCGAGCGCCACGCCGCGATCCCAGACTGGCATCCCGTCGTGGGTGGTGACGGTTGCCCCAACACCCCACGTCGATGTCGCGCCGTAGCCCGAGAGCGCCTCGCGCGCGACGAGGTCCCATCGGCCGAGGTTGTTGAGGTGTCGCCCGAACCCCTGCTCCGCCTCGAGGTACACCGCCAGCGCCGGCATCACGCGCGCACCAGCAACCGCGACCGCGCTCAGGTTCGCGTTGATCGGGATCGTTGCGCCCGATGGAGCGCTGCTGATCGTGGCCTCCGCCTGGACGCCAAGCGGTGACACCACGACGATCCGCTGCCCGGGGTTCGCCCAGTCACAGTGCGTGAGCGAATGGACGGTGATGTTCGTCGTGGTCGATGACGCGATCGTCATCTCCTCGTGCGCCAGCCCGAGCAGGAACGTCGGGGCGTCGGCTCCAACATCGGCCAGCGTGCCGAGGACACTACGCATCTGCGTGTCGGACAGCAGCGAGCTGAACTCGAAGCGCTGCCGCGGCGTTCGGAGCAGGGACGCGCGTGTCTCCTTCCCTGACCACGCCGGCTGCACGTCCGTAAGCCACTCGTACGTGATCGTCGCGCCCTCAATGTCCATCGCGAACGTCGCGGACCCCGCAGGGCCGACGGGCGTCACGGTGGCGTCTGCGATCACCTGCGGCGGACGAACGACGCGACCTCGAGGGTGCCGCGCCGCGTCCCGCCACGGCATTTGCGAGACCCGCACCGGCGCGAACGAGGCGAGCGGCGGTGCTGACGGCTGCATGGGGACGAACGCCCCCCGCGCACGCAAGTGGACGCGCGACTGCGCGCGCACGACGGGGGCCGGCCGTGTCAGCGCTGCGACGCCGGCGGGCACGCTCGGCGGTGTCGCCCCTGACAGCAGGAGTTTTGCCGCTGCCGTGCCGTCCCACCAGAACACTTACGTCACCTGTCGGACCGACCACTTGATTGAGCGATCGGTGCCCGCGATCTTCTTGACGGTGAAGTCCCAACCCTCGGTGAGGATGAACATCGGCGAGACGAACAGCTCGCTCTGAACACCGCTGAGGTACCAACGCATGAAGGGAGCCTGCGTCCCGGCGTTCGCCTTCTCGTACGCGGCGACCAGGTACTCGTCGCCGGCGGCCATCGCCGAGAAGTCGACGAACGTCTGCGCGATGCAGTCGTCGACACGCGGGGAGGCCGCCGAGTACGCGGCGTTCTGCGGGAGGCTGAACTCGGTCACCCCGATGGTCGCGGTGTTCTTGAGCGTGTCACTGATCGGCATCGTGGTTCTCCTTAGACGAGCACGGGGCCGTCGAGTCCGAGTTGCTCGAGCTTGTGTGCGGGAAGCTGCACGTTCACCGTCACCTCGACGAAGTTGTCGGCGCGGCGGACGATGCTGGTGAGGTTGACGTTGAATGCGTGGAGCTGGCGCACGAGGTTGCCGAGACGCACGTACGCAGCCTCTCGCGTTGCGAGCGTCACCGCAGCCTTCGAGGTGTAGAGGTACGGCATCAGTAGACTCCGTAAACGGCGATGCTCGGTGTTTGCGACGCCGTCGTGCTCTGCACGCGCGCGTAGATCGCGGAGCCCGCCGGCACGTTGGCCGGAGTCAGCGCGACGCGCTTCGTGAGCGTCTCGTTCGTGTCCGTTCGGAAGTCGGCGTTGCGGATCACGCGCCGCGTGCTCGCGGCGTCGATTCCGATGTCGACCCAGTTCGCCGAGTAGAACATTCCCGCCGAATTGTAACCAACGCCCAGTTCCATATACCGATAGCGCTTCGTCGACGATCCGAGGAGCGTGTATGCGCCCTCGTCGGCGCCGCCAGACGTGATGCCGGTCCCCGCGGACGTTCCGGTCGATGCACCGATCGTCTCGACGCCGGAACCCGCCCAGATCAGTTCGGGATGCGTCGGCTTCCCGCGCACGATCGCGCTGACCTGGAAGGCGGTCAGGGTAGCGCTGTTAACGGAAGCCTTGGCAGCGATCGAAGTCCCAGCCTTGATGCGAAGCGGAAACTTGAACGTAACTCCGCCAGCTGGCCACTCTCCAGAATCGGCAGCTAGACTCGTCGGTCCGCAAACGAGGTGCAGAATCTTGTCGGTGTACGTAGTCCCGCCGGCCTCGTCGAAGCCGATGGTGACCATCGTGTCGCGAGCAGTTCCGGTGATGGCGGAGTTGTTGACCAAGATCTCCAACTCGTAACAATCGAAGTCGATCGGCAGGCTCGAAGCGGTTCCGAGGATCTGTGCGTAGGTGCCGAACGCGTTTTGTGCTGGCGTGACGGAGACACCCTGACCGCCGGCAGGCTGGGTTCCGTCGGTGATCCGGTTGACCTCGTACAGGAATTCGTTGACGTAGGGGCTGAGCATTTTAGATTCCGATCGCCGCGAGCAGTCGACCGCGTGCCTCGATCTGGTCGAGCTTCTTCTCGAACGGCTCGCACCTGGCCGTCTCGGCGCACGGCACGCAGGTCTGCGAGCCGCATTGGTGGCAGTGCACGAGCACACCGCTGCGCGCCTTGCCGGTGCGATCGTGGAGGTGCACGACCTTCTGGCAGTGCCCGCAAGTGATCGTGTCGCTCTCCTGCGGCTTCGCGAGCGCGGGATCGACGATGCGGGCGTATCCGCGTGAGCGCGCGCCCACCGGGTTACTCCTCGAAGTGGACTTGAGCGGTGACGGCGACGAGGCCGCTGGTCGGAGTCTTAATGCCGATGCCGGCGCTCGCGGTCGCGGGGACGACGAGCTCGCCGCCGGGTGCCGCCATCCACTGGTACGTCGCGCGCTGGTTCAGCGGGACGTTGAGCAGGATCTCGTTCGCGGTGTACGTCGGCTCGACGGTGTGGGCCTCGCCGGCGGTCGTGACCGCAGCGGCATCCGCGGGGTCGAGCGGAATGGGCGTGACTGCCGTTCGCGTGCCGGCTGTGGTGCAGCGCTGCAGGGCCCACAGCGCGGGGTTATCCGCTACGGTGCCCTCGGCGCCGAGCTGGACGAAGAACCAGCGGTGCCGGCGCTGGGACGCTCCGGGGTTGGTGATGTTGCCGACCGACAGCGAGAGGCTGGCGGTGCGCTGCATGTCGACGGCGAACTTGGCACCCATAGAGAGAGCCTCGCGCCGCTGGCCTGGTGGGGTCGATTTGCGCTAGCGACCTGACAGGTACCGTCGCAGCGCCGGGGCGTTCTGACGGATGACCCGGACGATCAGCTGCTCGCCCGCCGGTGTGTCGAGCGCCGCGACCGCGTCCTGGCTATTGAGGTGGATGTTGATCGCGCGTGCGCCGCCGCCGCCACCACCGCCGTCGCGCGTCATCTGCTGGCCGGGGGTGTCGATGCTGACGCGCTCCCCGCGGGTGGCCATGAACGAAACCGGCGTGGTGTCGGTGCCGCCGGCTCCACCGACCATGAACGAGCCGCCCGTGGCGAAGCCGGGGACACCACTCATGAACTGCGACTCGAAAGCACCCTGCGAGAGGGCCGAGGCCGGGTTGAGCAGCGACCCGATGGCCTTCATCGCCATCAGGCGCAGGAGGTCCGACATCATCGACTGGATCATGTCCTTGAAGCTGGCCTTGCCGTCGAACGCCATCTTCGCGATGTCCTGCGCGATGTCGCCGAAGCCCTGCGCCATCTCCTCGTTCAGCTTCAGGAGCTCGTCGCGCTGACGGCTGAGCTCCTCGGCGTATGCCTCCTGCGTGACCTCACGAAGCGCCTTGTCGTACTCCTCCGCCTCCTTGGCCGCGTTGGCGAAGCCCTGCTCGAGCTCCGCGAGCGACGACTTGATGCCTTCGAACTGCTTGTCGAAGTCGCCCCCACGTGTTCCCGCCATCGCGTCGAGACCGGTGAAGCTCCCCATGTAGCTCCAGCCCGGAGCGAGCTCGTCCTTCTGTTTCTCGGCTGCCTTCCTGCGCTCCTCGCGCTCCTCGAGGACGTCCTTCACGCGGTTCGCCTTGCCGAGGACTCGATCGCGCAGGACGCCGAGCACGTTGCGCTTGTCGGCCCACGGATCAAACACCGACGAGTTGAGGCTCTTGATGATCTTCATCTGTTCGGCGAGGTGGTTGAACGCATCGCCGAGGTGGCCTAGCTCCTTCTGTTGCTTGAGGATCGCCTGGATGCTGTCGTACTGCGCGACGGTCATGTTGCCGCTCGCCTGCGCTGCGGCGTCGAGGAAGACGTTTCCGCGCTGGTTCGCGATCGCGATGGAGTGCGCCTGCTTCTCGAACTCCTTCATCGTCGGTAGCGGCCTGCCAAAGGCCAGCTTCGCGGTCGTGGCCATCTCGTGCAGGCTCTCCGACATCGACTTCGGGCGGTCCGCGAGCTCCTTGGTCCACTTCTCTCCGGACTCCTCAATCGCCTTCCGGAACTCGTACATCGAGAGTTTGCCCTCGTCGGCCATCTTGACGAGCTCTTTGCGGTTCTTCCCGAAGTGGTCCGTGAGCGCCTCGGCGATCTCGCCGCTCTGTTTCATGACGCCCTTGAGCTCGCGACCCGCGATCGACCCGCTCGCCCAGGCGTAGGACAGCGTGGTCATCAGCCCGCCGGCCTCCTGCAGCGTCTTGTTGTCGAGCCGCATCGCAGCGCCGAGTGAGCGCGTCAGATCCATCTGCTCCTTGCGCGAGATATTGAGATCGTCGGTGCCGTCGCGGACCGCGTCGTAGAGTTCCATCGTCTGGTCGAGCGGCGCACGCAGCTGATGCGCGAGGCCAAGCTGTTCCTTGAGGACGGCGTTGACGTCCTTCCCAGCCTCGGTGAAGCGAGCCGCGGAGAACGCGTTCTTCGAGTACTCGTCGTCCAGATGCTTCATCGTCGCGCCGGCGGCGAGCAACGGCCCCGCCACCTTCATCATCCCGCCGAACCCAGCGCCCTTCGCGCCCGTCGGGGTCGGGCCGAGCGATACCGCGTCGATCGGGTTGCCACGCGAGAGCCCGGCGTTCTTCCCCACGCGTGCGAGCTCGTCGGCGTACTCCTTCGCGCTGATCTTGCCCTTCCTGTGAAGCGCCTCGAGCGAGCGCATGTCCTGCTCGAGCTGCTTCATCGGGCCGTGAATGCGCTCGAGGATCTTCGCCTCACGCTCGAACGCGTCGGCAGTGGCGTTCGTGGCCCTCTCCGTGGACCGCATGGAGTCGGCGATCGAGCGGTTTGTCTTCGTCGCCTGCGCCTCAGCATTGCGCAGCTCGGACGTCACCTGCTTCACGTTGCCAACGCTGCTACCCGGGTCGACCTTGATCTGCAGGTTGAAGCTCATGATCGTCCTCCTCGTGCGGCCTCGAGCGAGCGCCGCGCTGCGTCGCGTTCAGCGCGCTTGTTGTCCAGGTACCGGATGACACCGATGAGCAGCACGGTGGCGTCGTGATCGAGGCGATGAAACGCGGACCAGTCGCGGATCGCGGTCCAGGGGATCGGGCCCGTTGCCATGCCGATGCCCCGACAGCTGCCGAGCTCGTGCCATGCGGCACAGCAGGTCATCGCCGCGAAGTCGCGCTCGGGTTCCCGCGACGTGTACTGGGCGCGCTGCCGGAAGACGTCGGCGAGCACGCGCGGCGCGGGCGGAGGGCTGGCCTCCTCGAGGTCCCGAAGGGCCTGGAGATGCGGCGCGGCTTCCTCCTCCCACGCGAGCCACGCCGCTACCCTTTTCCCAGATCCTCCGCGGACGCGATCGACGTGCGGAAGTTGGACGGCGACTGCGCGAAGTTGCGCATGCGGTTGAACTCGTGCGGCACTTCGCGCGCGAGCTCGAGCAGGAACGCTTGCGCCTTGGCGAGGTCGAACACGGCCGGGCGCACCTTCCCGTCGTGCTCTGGATCGTCCTCGTAGACGCTCTCCCAGCCGGTGAGCACGTGCTCGGCGTAGATCGGCACGTCGAGCTCGCGATCGGTGCGGAGGCGCTGTGCAGTGACCTGGCCAGCGCCCAGCGTGCGGGCCGCCTTGAAGGACTCGTTCATGTAGCCGTCGTTGCCCTCGCCCGCGAAGCGGACAAGCAGCGTCGGCGCCCTATCGCCGAATGCCGGCAGGTCGAGAACGAACGGCATCGCCGCGCCGAGGTTGACGCGGCGGGACTGGAGCAGACGCGTGAAGGCCATGACCCAGTCTTCCGTGGCGCCCCGAAGGGGTCGATTTCAGTCCGCGGGCAGGTACGGGAACAGCGTCTGCGCGCCGACGAAGCCCCATGTTGGATCCCGGAACGTCTTCGCCGTTGTCGAAAACCGGGCGACGTCTTGGGCTGCGAATGAGGGGGCGCCGCCTTCGAGCGTGAGCGCCGGCACGTCGTACAGCACGCAGCCGTCGCTGTTGGTCAGCGCGGCGTCGAAGCTGCAGGTGCGGTTGTCGCGAATCGCCTGCCACGTGTCCGTCTGCCCGAGCGCGCCGTCGAGGGTCAGTCCGATCTGGAACTTGCCGAAGATCATCTCGGCCGCGCCCTCGACGCCCTGCTTCTTGTAGGGGGTGATGTTGTTACTGATCGACAGGTTCCAGCTCTGTATGTCGTTGAGGATGACGAGCTCGTCGCTCGCGTTCGACACGCGAATCCGGCGGTTCTGCTTCGCCGTCGTGAACGCGGCGGACTGCTGCGGGGTGATCGCGCTCACCGCGCCAGCGGTCCTCACGGTCGTTGGGTCGGTGACGTTGGTGCCCACGAAGCCGCAGGTCGCGATCACCTTCTCGGTGAGCGGCGCGCTGAGCTCGAACAGGCCGAGGCTGCAGCCGAGCGCGTAGACGTACGCGGTGATGCCGCCAGCCGCGAGGCCGGGCATCATGAGCTCGAGCGTCGAGCTCGAGCGTCGGTAGTCGGTGTGATCGCCGGCGACGTTGCGCCACCACGGACCGAAGAAGACCTGGATCGTCTTGGCGGCGCCGGCGTCGGTGGTCCATGCCTGGGTCTTGCGATCGGGCGTGATCAGGTTCGCCGCGACGGTGTTGAAGCGGAAGAATCCGCGGTTGGTCGACACGCCAGCGCCGAAGCCGAGGGCGCCCGGCGCGGCCGCGGTGCCACCGCCGAGCCAGCCGAACGAGCCGGGCTGGATGCCAAGCGTCGTGAAGTTCATCGTCGTGGACGTGATCCGGCCGGTCGCGTCGATGCCGAGATCGCCGGACGTGCCCTGGAACCCGACGACCTCGAGGCTCGCACCCTCCGGCGGGGACGCCTCGACGACGAGGCCCGCGGCCTTCACCTCGGCGGCGACCGAGCCGACCGTGACGACCTTGAGGCCGTTGTTCGCGGCGTTCGTGAAGCCGCGGGCGTTGACGAGCACCTGCGCCGGCAGCGCGCCGCCGCTGGACACCGTGTAGCCGGTCGCCGTAACGCCGGTGACGTTCGGCGCGGGAACGAGCGTACCCTTCACCCAGCGGCCGACGCCGGTGCCGCCAGGGAACTTCGCGGCCGAGCGGAACGCGCTCTCGCTGTAGCGATCGAGCAGGTCCTTGTTGAGGTCCTGCACGAGCTTCGGCATCGCGTTGAGGTCGACGACCGACCCCTTCTCGTCCATCAGGTTCTTGCTCAGCGGCGAGCGCGCGATCTTGACGAGCTGCGCGTAGAAGTCCTGGATGCCGCCCGGGTTGGGCTGATGCTGCATGAAGCCCGCGACGGCCTGCACGCCGAAGGTCGTCTCGATCGCACCGAGGACAGTCGCGAATTCGCTTTGGAGCAGGGACATGCTCTACATCCTCGTCGTCGAGGGCGATCGGGTCGATTTCCCTAGGTCTGCTCGTAGTACGTGAACGGGAACTGCACGCTCGATCGGTACCAGCGACCGTCGACACCGATCTCGCGCGTGAGCCCGGCGAACACGATCAGCGGCTCGCCGGCGCCGAGGCTCTGCCGCTCGAACACGCGACGCGCGGCGTCTGCCAGGCGGCTGGTGCCCTGGCGGCCCTTGTTGCACGGGCCCCACAGCTTCACGTAGATCCAGCCGCGGCGCTCCATGCGAGGGCGCGCGCCAAGCGATGCCTGACTCGAGTACGTGTGCTGCACGCTGAGCGCGGCGAACGTCTCCGCATCCGGGGCCGCCTCGTTCTCGAGGCTGAAGGCGACGTTGATGGACTCGATCGCCCAGCGCTCGACGAACCGTTGGCCGACGAGCTCGATGGCTTGTTCCTCGTTCACGTGTCACCTCCGAAGGGGCTGTAGGCGCTTGCGAGGTTGCTCGCCGCGAAGCCGCCGGCGACGTCAGCGAACGTGCCAACGCCTTGCGTCTGCACCTGGATGTCGAGGCGGTCGTACTGCGCCTGTACCGCCGCCTGTGCACGCGCGATCGCCGCCTCGACGAAGCCAGCGGACGCCGTCGCGAGGTCGAGCCAGTTGATGTAGGGAACGTTGTTGGACAGCCACAGCGGGCCGTCCTCGAGGCGGTAGCGGACCAGCGCCTGGACGCCGTTCTCGTGCGCCGCGTTGCCGTCGACCTCTGCGGTGAAGGGGTTCCCGACCGACGGCACCCAGTTCGCGCGGGCATGACCAGTGTCCACGGGCGTGCCGCCTTCGGACGGTGGCTTGCGCAGCTCGGCGTCGATCTCGAGGACGAGCGCCTGCCCTGCCTTCGCGATCTCGCGCAGGAGGGACTTCTCGATCGCGTCGGCCTGGGAGGCCACGGCGTTACCGCCGCGCGCGAAGGGTGTGTTGCTTCGGCTGGGACTTCGCCGGTGCCGGTGCCGGTGCAGACGTCTGCACCGGGGTGCCGAGCTCGGGGACCGCGTCGACCTTCAGGCCACTCCAGAGCTGCAACAGCTCGAGCTGCGAGATCCCGAGGTCGCGCCACGGGAACAAGTCGCCCCGCCTGAAGCGGCTCGCGCCATACGGCAAGTCCTCCGCCGCCACGATGAATGGCAGCGAAGGATCGAAGGGGACTCGGGTTCCGCTCACCGGTTACTGCTAGGTGAGCATGTCCGTGAAGCGAACGGCCGCCTCGGCCGAGACGACCTCGAAGCCGTTGTACACGTCGATGACGTGCGACCACGAGCCACCGGGGCCAGCGTGCTCGTCGCGGACGCGGCGAATCTGGACGCCCTCGCCCGAGGCGACGCCGTTCCAGACGGGGCGGCAGAACGCGGCTGGCTGCTCGTTGTCGAGCGACATCAGCGGGCTCGCGCCCTCGTCGCCCGTGTACGGGTTGACGTAGAGCAGCGCGTCCTCTTCGGGGACGATCGCTGCGTTCGTCGGGACGTCGGCCACGTCGAGGGCGAGCGCCTTGGTGTTGTGGATCGCGGTGCCAACGAGCACGTCGCGGATGCCGAGCAGGCGCGCGAGCTCGGGCGCCTCCGCCTGGCGTGCCATCGCGATCACCGCGTTGCCGATCGCGCCGCCAGCGAGGCCGACGATCTGCGACTTGACCTTCGCGTGGTTGCGGATCTTGTGCCAGAGCTTGTTGCCCAGCGTCAGGCCGAGCTCCATCGGGTCGCAGCCGGCACGGAGGCACAGGCGACGGATCTCGTCGGTGAACGCCTCGATGGGGTCCGCCGCGGCGTTGTCCATGTAGAGGCGCGTCACGGCGTTCGTGTCGAGGGCGGCATCGGCGCCGCCACCGGTGATGTTCCGCTCCCAGACGCCGGCGGCGAAGAACTTGCCGACCATGCGGCGCTCCATGTGGAGCAGCGCCTTGTAGCCGAGGATCCGCGGGATCAGGATGTCGGGGTTCGTCTCGACGTCGGCGCCAGCGGCATCCGCGTCGTTGAGGTCGTAGCGCAGCGAGCGCGCGTCGGTCTCGAACCGCTTCATGACGCGGCGCCAACCCGCCTTCTGCGCTGGGGCAGATGGCGAGCGAGCCTCCATCTCGTCGCGGTTGAGGTCGCCAGAGACGATCGTCGGGTACAGCCCCGACGGCTTGAGGACCACGAGCTTCGGGATCATCCGAGCCGCGACAAACTTCTTGTCGTTCTGGATCCGGCGCACCGCGACGCCGGTCTGCGGGACGTCGACGTAGAGGCTGCCAAACAGGGGGTCGGACATGAGCGTGATCTCCGATGAGGGTTGCTACGAGAGAAGTGGAGCGCGAAAGCGAGGAGCTGGTGAGATGAGGGATTACGGCTGCGCGTAGGTGGAGACGATCAGGGCGCGGATCCACTGATCCGCGGCGGTCGCGGCATCGAGCGCCTTGGCGCGGACGATGTTTCCGATCGCCGCCGTGACAGCCTTGCCGGTTGCCGCCGGCGTGAGCGCGGCGCCTTTGACGATCGCCGCGCTCGACTGTACGAGGACGATACGGTCCAGGTAGAAGTCGACGGCATCGCCGGCGGCCGGGAGCGCCTTCTGGTAGGCGCCGATGACGCCGTCCGCGCGCTCGCCGAGGACCGAGCAGGCGTCGACGCCGGTCGCGGTGAGCTTGCCGAAGAAGAACTTCTTCGCGCTCAGGTCCGCGGCGGAGAGAAGGCTGACGGGGGTGGAGTCGATCTTCGACATGGCGGCTGGTCTCCTGTGCGGGGTCGTGACGGTTGCGTTGCGTGGTGGTTGGCGTCGAGGCGCCGCGCTATGGCTGCTTGCCGTACGCGCGAGTGGCGTCGTACGACTTCTTCAGCGCGCGGCCCTCGGTCGTGCCGAGGAACTTCTCGAGGGCGAGACCCTCGTCTTTGATCTCGTTCTTCTTCGCGAACGCGGCGACGCCCTTGTTGAATTCGTCGAGCGCATCGCCCGGGTTCGAGTACGCGTCCTCTCCAGGGTTCACGCCGCGGAACTTCTTGACGTCCGCGATGATCGCGTTGGCGCCCTTGACCGCTTCCTGAACCTCCTTGCGGACCGCCTCGTCGGCGATGCCGTCGATGGCCCTGAGGAGTGCGGCCCGAGCGGTGACGCTCTTGCCGAAGTGCGAGATCTCGACGTCCGCGCGCTTCGTGAGGCGCTCTGTCTCGAGCTCGACTTCGCGCTTGGAGACGCGATCGTCGGACTCGTCGAGGCGCTTCGCCATGTCGCCGAGCTCGCGCTCGGACTGGCGGTACACGCGACCGCTCTTGGCGAGGTAGTGCTCCGGGTCGGCGTCGAGCTTCGCCTTCGCGATCGCCTTGACGATGCCATCGCGCTCCGAGGGAGACTTCGCGAGGAAGTTCTCCGCGTCGGCGCCCGTGATGGACTTGTGGTGCGCGCGCTGCGCATCCGACAGGCTCGCGAGAGCGAGAGCCGTGGCGAGCTGCTTCTTGAGGTCGGCGATCTCGGGGCTGTTGTCGGGCATCGATGGCTCCTGTGTGATGTCCACGCTAGGAGGCGCGGAGCGATGGGTCGATTTGTTCGTGCCGTCCTCGCCCGACCGCGCGGACACGACGACAACGGCGTTCGCTGGAACGACGACGACCGCGGCCTGGCCCTCGGCGAGCTCGTGCGTGTGGCCCGTGTCGGCGAGGATCGTCAGCGAGCCATCGGCGCCGCGCACGACGGAGTGGGTGTGTCCCCACTCGTCGTCGGTTGACTTGTTGTGCGAGGTGTACCCGGCGCCCTCGTAGAAGCAGTCGAGGTCGATGGTGTGCTGGTGGCCATCGACCTCGGTCGTGTACACAGCCGACTTCGCCACGCCGGTGTTCTTGCGTGACGCGAGCTTCTCTCGCTCGCCCCAGCCGGCGATCGAAACGCCCGAGTACTCGCCGCTCTTGAACTTCGCGAGCGCGTCGGCACCTGGCTTGATCGCGACCATGAAGCCGATGGTGTCGACGTCGATCCCGAGGAACGCCTTCGCGATCTCGGGGGTCATCGGCATGCCGAAGACGGTCTTACCGATCGCCTTGCCGTCGTGCATCTCGTCGACGGACCGCGAGCCTTCCATGAACGCCGCGCAAGCCTCGATGAAGTCTGGCTCGATGCAGTCGCCGTGGAGGTCGTAGTAATCCGCGCCCTGCGCCTTCGACGTGAAGGCCCAGCAGAAGACAAGACCCAGCGCCTCGTCGACCTTCGCGACCTTGGCATGCGCCGGTGCGACGTCGCCCTTGCGCTTGATCAGCAGGACCTTTGCGGTCTCCTGCGCGGGCTCGTCGACCGCGGAGATGAAGTCGAGCTGCTTGAGCTTGAGCTTGTAGCGAGGCACGAGACCAGTCTCGGCGCCGCTGCCGGTCGGGTCGATTTGCCTACGCCACGCGGACGAGGCGCGTCGACACGCTGCAGCGGCACTGGATGATCTCGGCCAGCGGCGCGCCCGGATCGCCAGGGAACATCAGACGCACGCCGTCGCGCGTCTCGAACGACTCCCCCATCAGGCGCGTCTGTCCGTTCATCGTGCGGTGCGAGTCGCGCGTGCGCGCATCTCCGGCGGTGTTCCACACGCGGACGAGCTCGCCGAGCTTGAGCTCGCCACTCTCGAGCGCCTGCTGGTAGAGCTCCTCGGTACCCTGATGAACGGCCCGGAGCCCCTCGGTGCGCGCGATGACCTCGGCCCGGTAGTTCACCCAGTTGCGTCGGTACGCGTCGACCATGCGATCGATGCGCTCCGGTGGCAGGGCCTTCTCGTCCCGGACCGCGGCATGAACCGCGCGATCAAAGCGCCCGTCGCGGAGCTCGCGGTTCAGCGACGACAGCAGCGACGTCGAGTCGCCGGATTCGAGGGCACGCCGATAGTTCGCGACGTGCTTCGCCTGCGAGTCGGTCAGCCCAATCGACGAGCGGATGTCGCGCGCGACCTCCCGCGGGTTGCGGCCGGCCTGGACGCCGTCCGAGACGACGCGACGGATTACCTCGCGCTGCTCCTCGGAGATCTCGCCACGCAGTCGGTACTTACTGCGCTCAGCCCACCGCACGGCGCGAGGGTTCTGCTGATTGAAGCGGATCACGGAGCGGTCGAGCGCGCCATCGAGCCAAGCGGCCGCGCGCTGGCCACCGTCGACGTACACCGTGCTGACGTCCGCCGCGAACCCGACGGCTGCGGCGTCGATGGTCGCGGCGATCGCCTCGAGCTTGCCGGACTGCAAGGCGGCCTCGAGGTCGGCCAGCGAATTGCGCTCTCGGAGCCACTCCACAAGCTCGGCCCACGAACGCCCGAGCTTGCGCTCGACGCCGGCAACGAGCTTGTCCATCTCCTCGGGGGTCATGTACGCCACCGATGGCTCGTCGTGCCTCGGTACGTGATGCTGACGAAGATCCGACGGAGGTGCGGCGATGTAACGAGCGGCGATGGAAGCTGCAGCTGCTCGACGTGCTCCATCACCTGCGCGAGCAGCTTGAAGCGCTCGGTGAGGGCAGCGTCGCCGCCCGTCACGTCCGGGTGCAGCTTGCGCGCGACGGCGCGATACCGACGCTTGACCTCGAGCTTGAAGCGCTCCAGGCGCTGCTCGCGATCTGCGTGCGAGGTCGAGCCACTGACCGCCCGCTCGAGCTCCACGCGCGTCGCCCCGATCTCGATGGATAACTCCTCGAGGATCGCGAGCTCGGCAGCGCCCCGCTGGGTCACGTCAGGCTCGCACCTGGCAGACGTACATCGCTGCGGCGGGATCGCGGGACACGTAGATGACCGTGTACGTCGCGCCCTCGATGGTGACCTTGTCGCTCGGCACAGGGACTTGACCGCCGGCGATGGTAGCGCCAACGAGTCGCACCTGCCGATCGTTCTTCTGGATCAGCGTCCCGTCGACCTGGTCGGCTCGGTAGTCCGTCACGATGCCGCGGGCCTTGTAGTCGATGGACGTCGGGTTCGTCCCCGCAGTGACCACGCCAGGCATTCGCGTGCCAACGCTTAGCTTCGTCAGCGTCGCGGCCTTCGTCATCTTCGCGCTCTTCAGCGCTTTGGCGACGATCTTCGCGATGCCACCTTCCAACGGCTTCGGCATCGTTCAGCTCCTAGTAGGGTTCGTTGCGGTCGTAGTCCGAGTAGTCCGAGAACGAGCTGACGCATGCGCCCGACTGCCCGTAGCCGCCATCAGCGGCCGATGCGGCCGCGCCGCCGCCGAGCAGGCGGCCGATGAGCCGATGCACGACGGTCGGCAGCCTCGTCGCGTTGCCGCCCTGCTGCGAGCTCGCGGCAAAGAAGGAGACGCCAACGCCACCGCCGGCGTCGACGGACTGGATGTTCGAGCCGGTGTCGACCGCGCTCGCGGCAGCCGGGTCGTCGGCCAGGATCGCGACGAACTCGAACACCGCCCGCGAGACCAGCGCGAGCTGCTCGGCCGAGCTCATCGCGGTGCCGTCGGTCTTCGTCAGTCCGCTGCGGGGGAACTGCAGCGTCGTGCCGCCCTCGAGCGTCGCCACGCCGAGCCAGTCGTAGCTGTCGATCGTGCGGGTCGCGGTGATCAGCAGACGCTTTCGATCGTCGCCGCCAGCAGTCAGCGCGCGGTAGGCGTCCGCCCCGTCACCAATTGCGGCGAGCAGGTACGCGTCACACGCGGTGAGGCCACCGTAGACCTCGATCGCGGTGCCGCCGGTGATGGTCTCGAAGAAAGTCATACGGTTCCCTTCGGGTCCTCGCCCTCGTCGAGGTCCTCCAGCTCCACGTCGACCTCGTCCTTCTCGGGATCCGGAGGCTCACCGAACGTGCGACGGCCCAGCGCGCCCATCATCTCGGGCGTCATCTCGGGCTCTGGCGGCAGGCGTAGTCGCTTGCGGATCACGTTGCGGGCCGGATCGTCCGGCGCGAGGCCGGCCACCGAGAGGTTCGCGAGCGCGCGTGTGACGGTCTCGATCGCGTCCGTCGAGATCGGCTCGGCCACGCACCGCGGCGTGCACGTCTCGGGGTCGAGGCCGTTGTACTTGACGAGCTTCCGCGCGAGCTGCGACGTCGCGAAGTTCCCCATCTCGGCGAGGGTGACCTGCAGGTTCGTCGCGAACATCGAGGTTTTGTCCTCGTGGAGCGAGTACGAGCCACCCTCAGAGCCCACGAGGGCAAATTCGACGCCGAGCACGCGCGCGATCTCGAACTGCAGCCGGCCGATGACCACGTTGATGTCGGGGAGGCCGTTGGTCTCGCCCTTCAAGATCTCGAACGCCCACTTCTGAACGCCCGAGATCTGGCTCTTGTCGAGGCCGGTGAACGGCGCGCTGTCGAGGAGCAACCACTGCAGCTGCTCAGGCGTCTTGATCCGCTTCGAAAGGATCTGGCGCATGTTCGACGTCTTGCGATCGATGTGCTCCTGGATCTTCGCGGCGTCGTCGCTCCCTGCGTTCGCGGCGAGCTCCGAGAGCGGCGCCCGACCGATCGGCGTGCCGCCCATGTCGGACTCGTACGCGAGACCCTCGAGATCTTGGTAGCGCTCGAGCCGGCGGACGAGCTCGATGACGTGGCGCAGGAGACCGACGCCGTCCGGGTTGTCGGTGAGCGTGTCGTCGACGCAGTACAGGCACTGCTCGATGTCGACCGCGTATTCCTTGCCAGATCGCGTGCGCTGCCAGATGCCTCGCACGGGCGACATCTCGTCCGGCTTGTCCCACCGGTCGACGGTGTACTGCGGGCGATGTTGGAGCTCAGCGAAGCCCCAGCTGCCGTCGTGCCGTCGTCGCAGCTTCCACTCGTGCAGACTGAAGCCGTACAGGCGGTACATCGCCGCCTTGCGGACGATCGCCGGCCACGGCTTCGGCATGTCGGCCTCGATCAGCCCGAGGCGCACCAACTCCGCGGCGCGTTCGGCATCCTTGCCACCGAGCGGGTTGGGCTCCACGTGCCACTCGGTCCCCGCCAGGAGGTTGCCAAAGTAGCGGACGCCCGTCGCCACGATGCCGGCGTTGATGGCGTTCGTGTACGTCGTCCACTTCTTCGGGCCCCGCATCGCCGCGGATGCTTCGCCGTCGGCGAGGTAACCACCGTACGAGCTCACGCCATCGGAGCCGGACAGCTTCGTCGCTGCCTTCTCGACGCGCCCACCAAAGATGCCGCGGATCGAATCGAAGAGACCCATGTCGATGCCCGAGGCTAAGCGTCGTACCCGGACGGGGTCGATTCGTCGTTCGAGCTCGAGTAGCCGCCGTGCGTGTCGCCAGGATCCGCAACAAGCAGCGCATGATAGGCACCCGACAACATGTCGGCTTGGTCCTTGAACTTGCCGCGCGGGAACGAGTCGAGCTCGTCGAGTAGCGGGCCGTTCCATCCCGCGCGCACGAGGAAGAAGTTACCGGCTTCGGCCTGCGATGCGACGGGGTCGAACCGCAGCTCCTTCGATCCTGTCTCGCGATCAAAGTGGACCTCGTAGCCCGCGAGGAGCGCACCGAGGTGTGCCTTCTGCGCCTTGCCCGCCTGTCCCGGATCCTGCGGCAGGTAGATCGGGACGCCCTTACCGTCCGCCCGCGCGGTCTCGAGCAGCTTCTCGTCGACCTCGTGCGGCGACCACTGGCCGCGACGCACGTCATGGACCACGAGTCGCTTGCCGACGAGCTGGCAGAGCCCGCCGACAGTCCACGCGCTGTCGCGTTCGGTCGATGCCGCGAGGTCCCAGCGCCGCACGCGACGTCCGCCGGTGGGGGCCTCGTCGAGGAAGTTTACCCACTTCCGCTTGAACGTGCCGCCGCCGCGCGGGTACGGCCGTTGTTGGTAGAGCGACCACCAGCCGTGCTCGCTGCGTTCGCGGATGCGCGACAAGCGCGATAGGTCATAGCCGCCCTCGGGCCAGAGCGCCGAGACGTCCTGGTCGACACGCTCATCACCGGCGGTGCCATCGGCAAGACGGACCGCGGGGAGCTCGATGTGGATCCATGGCAACCCGAGCGGGTCCTCCTTCAACCGGCCGATCGGGTCGTCCTCGTGCCACCGCGTCGCGTTCACGATCAAGGACGCACCGGGCTCGAGGCGGCTCATCAAGTCGTCGCGCAGCCAGTCCCATGCGTCGTCGCGCACGTTCTTCGACTCGGCCTGTTTGCGACCCTTCACGATGTCGTCGGCGACGATCACGCCGCTGTTGCAGCCGCGGCCGGTGACGTCGCCGCCAACCGATGTCGCCTTGAGCCCGCCCTCCCAGGGCGTCTCCCACTCGTGCACGTTCGCGACCTCACGCGAGAGCGGCACGCCGGCGAGCCGCGCGAGCTTCCGAATCTTGCGGGACGTCGCGACGCTGAGGTTGTCGCCGTACGTCGCATAGAAGTTCAGGCAGGCCGGGTCGTAGAGGATCCGATAGGCCAGGGCGAGCGCGATCGAGGTGGTCTTGCCGTGCCGCGGCGGCATCGCGATCGTCGCGTAGACCTCCTGGTAGCGCGACAGCTCGAACAGGTCGAAGACCGGCCGTAGGTGCGCCGGGATCACCGAGAACTTCGGCACCACGCGCGCGAGGAACTCGTCGATGGTCTCGACGCTGTCCTGCATCGCCTCGAGCGCGGCGAGCTCGGCCGCGGCGTTCATGCGTCTTCGGGTTCAACCGGTGGCCGCCCCGCCCCGCTCTTCGTCGCCGGCCGCGGAAGCTGCCGCTGTAGCTGCTCCATCCGCTGGCGGCGCTGGTACGGCGTCATCGCCATCGCCTGCAGCATCGCCTGCTGTTCGGGCGTCACGCCGGCTACCGACACCACGTCGACGTCAAGGCCGTTGATCTTCGCGATCCGCGCGGATGCTTGGACGGCGGCGTTGTACTCGCCCTCGCGCTCGGCTGCGGCCGCGATGCGGGTCATGCGCACGGTCTCGCGAGCTCGCAGCTTCGGCCGCTCGGTCTCGGCGTCGTCGGCGATCTGCTTGTACGCAAGGGCGATGTCCTTCTCGGCGGTCGTATGGCTGACCTCCCACCGCTTCATGATCGCGTTACGGGTCGCCGAGTAGCCCACGCGGCTCAGGGCGCGTACGGCGTAGAGGACGCGGTGCGGCGCTGGCGGGATAACCTTGCCGCTCTTTGTTTTGCGGGGCTTCTTCGCGCGCTTCGGCATACCCCAGCCTAACCAAGGAGTTCCACGCAGCCGTCACAGAGCTCGAAGCTGGCATCCCAGAACTTTGGGCTGACCTTCTGCTTGCAGCCCACGCACTCGACCTCGTCACCGCGCGGCTCGGGCGCTTCGGTCTCGTCGCCTCGCAACAGCCCGACCAGCTCGCCGATCGCCTTCCGCTTCACTTGCCACCCTTGCCGCGTGGTCGATTGCGGTCGAGTACCTCTTCGATGAAGCGCGTGCCGTGGTCAGCCTGGGAGAGCGCCGCGCGCTTGACCTCCTCGCGCTGGACCTTGGGGAGCGCCTGGACCTCGGGCGACCTCGCCACCTCGAGGCCCTGCTTCGCTTTCTGCAGCGCTGAGATCGCGTAGTCGATGTCCTGGTCATCGAGCGACGCGTTGCTCTGCCGGCCGCGCGAAGGTTGACCGTGGTACCGAGTGCGACCACCAGCGTCCTTCCACGTTCGGTCGGCGGTCGCATTCTTAACCCCCTTCTTAACCCCCCTCGTCGATACGCGCCCCTGCTTGATGCGGCAGGCCATGCACCGACGCTGCTCGCTCTTCGTCCCGCAGTACACACAGAGACCCTTCGCGCGGCGACCATCCCGAAGTCGCTTGAGCGCGTCGCGCGAGTACTGCTTCGCGTATTCGTGGTGCGGCTGGCAATACTGCGAGTCGTCGGAGGCGGCAACCACGCCGCACCGCGTGCACAACCCGGTCGCCTTGCGCTGCTCATAGAGCTCACCCTCCGACTTGCGGCGCCGCCCCTCGAGGCTTCGCTGGACCCGATCACGGCGGCGCGCGAAGTCGTCGCTCATCGGCTCGCCGCCGGGCGACTGCTGTATGTCGAGCATCTGGTTCGCTTTCCACCGCCCACGGCGGTTCACCCGTTGGTGAGTGCACCCCGCCGTCCTCCCCAGGTTGCTGTGTCACGTCAGGACAGCAGCGCCGCGAGGTACACCCGAGCGCAGCATCGCGTACCCACGGCACCGATGTCAGGAGTCTTCTGGGTGTCGAACAAGCACGCCGCAGTCCCGCAGCTTCTTGGCCTCGGCGCAGCCAGGGCAGCGATACAGATGGCTCGGCGCGCCGCAGTCAGCGCACTGCCCGTTGTCGCGGCGGAGTAGCCGCAGGAACAGGCGACCCCGCCGATCACACTCGCGTCGCTCGTCGCGGTGCCGCTCGCACAGGGTGATCTCGGGCAGCGCCGGGGACTCGCAGCGCGTACATGCGCGGCTCGCGGCGACCCCGTCGGCGGTTTCATCGCCGGACTCCGCGGCGTCGTGCGCGACCATAAGCGTGACGAGCGTCTGGTGCACGACTACGGCGTCCCGCCGATCGCCTGGACGTGCTCGAGGGCGGACCGCCTCGGATCGCCTTGCATCGTCGAGATGCTCGCGATCATCTCGGCGTGCTGCTCGTCGGTCGCGGCCTCGACAAGCTCGATCGCCTTCGTCGCCATCGTGACCATCGTGCACGGCCATCCGGCGATATAGGCCGTGTCGGTGTGCGCCTTGTAGACCGCAACAACCCAGCGCTCGTCCGCGCACGGGCCGGCCTTCACGCGTACGACATCGCCTGCTCGGAACGGTTGCTTGATCATGCTCGCTGCTCCTTTGCTTCCACGTGGAACGATCGAAGTAGTTCGCCGAACGTCATCGCGTCCTCCGCCCGCCGCGCTCCCAGCGCTGCAGCCCGGCGTGAATGCGAACCTTGCTGCTCACGGCGCAGCTGACACAGCACGCCGTGCCGACGACCTTCGCGCTCGCGGGCTGCTCGCCGCACCACTCACACACCACCCGTCGAGCATCCGATCCGAGCTCGAGCTGCGCGGCGCTCACGTCGACTTCCTCCGCCGTAGCTCGATCATGCCTTCGAGTCGCGGCTCGGCCTCGATGAGCTTGCGCGCGTAGGTCGCGGTGAAATCGTTGTTGAGCTTCCACTCGCCAAACTTCTTCACGCGCAGCGACTGACGCAGCTCTTCGTACAGTGCCTTCGCGCCGATCCGCGTCTCGCCGCGATCGAGCCGCGCGCGGGCGAGCTCGAGCATCTCGTCCAGGACGTGCGGGTTCGCGGCGTGGAAGTGGGCGAACCGCTCGTCGATGGTCGGCTTGCCGCGGTTCTCGCGGGTGACTGATACGCGATCGGATGGCGCCCACGCGAGCAGGTCGAGCGTCACGGCATCCTCGCGACGATGTCGAGGAACTCGCCGAGCTCCAGGGTGACGACCTCCTGGTGCGAGCGCATCGACCCTTCGCGCGGCTCCACCAGGTCGAGCAGAACCCACATGCGCGTCGTGACCTGAATCGACCGCTCGGCGAGGCGGTGCCAGATCACGACGGGCAGGCGGATCGGTTGGAGTGCTCGATGCCCGTGCGCCTGCCAGCGCATCGCGTCGTTCTCCGCCTGCTCGAGCTTCGTCGCCGGCGTCGGCTGTCGTGCGTCCTGCAGCTCGAGCCACAGGCGCGCGAGCACGCGCGGGCCGCCCTCGCAGAACACATCCGGGTTGTCGGCGCGCTCGGCCTGGGAGGCGCGACGCACGAGCGCATCCGGCCACCGCGCGCGGAGCTGCGACGCGATCGCCTGTTCGAAGGCGCGACCCTTACGTCGCTGCATCAGCCCCATCAGCCATCTCCCTTCGCTGGCGTCGCAATGGTCGGGCGTCCCAGGTGGTCGCCCTCGTGTCCATCCGCAAGCAGGCACCAACCACCGTGGTTGGCGATGCGCGCGAGGCACGGCTTGTCGCGCCGCACCTCCTCGGACACCGGAATGCCGGCGAGCGCGTAGCCGTTGATCGGCGGCGTCATCGGCGCCCCCGGTGGCGATCGCCGAGGGTGACGTGCCCGAGCTCGGCGCCGAGCAACACGAAGCGATCGACCTCTGCACGGCTGGTGCTGAGGAGCGTGACGAAGCTGGCGTGTCCTGGCTGCTCGCCGGCGACGCCCGGTCGCACCGAGTAGTGCAGACGTCTGGACGGGACGAGCGTGACGTGCTCGAGCGGGTGCGACGGCGCTCCTACGCGCTGCAGGCGCGCCAGCTGCTCGACGCTGAAGCCCACGTAGACCGCGGAGCCGATCCAGCCGAGCTCGTGGTAGGTCGCGAGCGCGCGCCAGAACCCGGCGACGAGCGTCCCGGTCTTGTTGCCCGGCGGGTTCAGGAAGGCCGTGTGCCGCGCAGCCTGGGCGACCCGGCGTTTCGCGACGAGCTGGTGCGGCGCCGGCGCTCCGGGAACCCACGCGGTCCGTAGCCCGTTCTCGCGCTTGGCGATGAAGCGCCGCGCGCCGACCACGCGGTTCCACTTCTCGCTCGACGCTGGATCCACGTCGATCTCGCCGATGACCGCGCGCGCGAGCACGACGATCCGGGCTGCCGAGCCCCACTCCGGTGTCTTGCTCGAATGCTGACCGATCGCACGCATCAGGATCTCCTCCGACGGCGCTTGGCCGCTTCCACTTCGATGGCCGAACGCGACACCATCGCGCCCCACCACGCCTGCCAGCACGGCAAGCAGTTCGCGTTGTTCTTCAGCGGCGGCGCGACCCCGCACGCCTCGCATCGAGCGGTCATCGGCTTCTTCCCCGCGTCCATCAAAACGAATCCTTCCGCTCGCGCTTGCCCTTACCGCTGCGTAGTCGCTCCTCGATCGCCGAGAGCAGTCCGTCGAGGTCGGGGTGGTTCCATTTGCGCAGTTGCTTGATCTGCTCGGTCAGTGTCCTGGGTTGGTTCGACGCCTTCAGCTCGCGCACCAACTCGGCAATTGCGTCGACTCGCTCACGAGCCTTCGTGGATCGGCTTGCGAGCCATGCCGCACGGCAGCCGTCGCACCACGCGACCTGACGCAGATCGATCGCGTCCTCGCCTCGCCTTGCCAGCTCGCGGTTAAAAATCTCGACGTGCTCGACCGCCTCGGCGGTGACCGCGAACAGACCTGCGCAGCCGGACCGCCTGCATCGCCATGCGCCAACGGTCTTGTCAGGCGCCCACCGGCCGATGCGATCACGCGACGGTCGCGCCCTCGACGTGTCGTGCTCCGAGTATGCGCGCAGCTTCAGATCGGCGATGACCTCTGGGTCTTCCTCGAAGCTCATGCGGCACCGCCGCTCTGCACGTGGAGCATCGGCTCACCTGGCAGCTTCTCGGCCCACGAGCGCGCCGGGTCGAGGTACTTCGCGAGCGTTCGTTGCCCGAACAGCGTCTCGGGGCGCAGGTACGGCGAGAGGTCGGGGTTGTCCTGCCATCCGAGCTCGGAGGCGCAGTAGGCGACGACGTAGCGCAGGTGTATCTCCTCGACGCCCGCTCGGAGATGCGACGAGATCAGGCGCAGGTGCTCTCCTGTCCCCGTGTAACGGACGCCGTTTCGCTCCCCGAGCTTTCCGAGCACGCGCAGTGCGGCGGCACGCTCCTCGGCTGTTGGCTCGGTTGGTTTTGGCCTGGAGCGTCGTCCGGAATCGGAGATCAACTCCAACCGGGGGGCGCACGCCGAAGGCGTTGCGGAATTCTTATTCTTCAGAGGGTTATCCGGAACCGGATCCGGAACAGAAGACGGATCCGGAACCGGATCCGGAACCGGATCCGGAGGGTTCCCCGCTGCTTGAGGTGTGCTTCCCCGCTGCTTGAGGTGTGCTTCCCCGCTGCTTGGCTTTTGCTTGGGCTCTTTAGTTCGAGATTCTCCGCTCTTAAGTCCACCTTCGCGTCCAGCCCGCTTTTTGTGATCGAGGTACTCGATGCGCTCCTTCGCGCCGCTGATCCGCAGTTTCCCGCTCCGATCACGCGTCGCGAGCTCGCAATCGAGCAGCGCATCAGCAAAGCCGTCATGCCCCGCCGCGATGTCGATCATGCGCGGACTGATGACGGGACTCTCCTGGTCGTAACAGATCGACCACACCTCGGCGACGAGGCATCCGAGCGTCTCGCGGCGCGACCATCCGAGCTGCTTGGCGAGCGCGGTAATGCGCGGGTCGCGGAGCACCTTGTCATCGATCGACATTCGAGCCATCAGCGCCCTCCGCCCGCGCGCTTGCGCGGTGTCTTGGTTCGGGTCCCCGGCTGCCCGTGCAGTAGCGGCGCCGGCCTGGTCGGCACCTGCTGCTCGAAGCAGCCCGTGGAGTCGTTCGTGTCGAGCGTTGCCGAGGTGGCTGGCCCGTGCTCGACGATCGGCGCCGGGGTAATACGGCGCTCGCGACGTGGCCGCACCGCGGCGAGCTCGTCACCCGGCCTCGCGCTCGCGTTGCGAGATGGCATCATCTCGCCGCGCAACACGCCACGCCGGACGTACTCGTCGAAGCACCACGCCACGGCCTCGAGCGCGGTCGATCCGCTGCCGCCGTAGAACTGCTCGGTTACGCCGTCAAAAAAGAGCGCCCTGAACTCGCAGCCCTTCCGGATCGACTCGCAGAGGATGGTGACGTGTGCGTCGACGAACATCAGGCGTGCTCCATCGACCGCGCGAGATCGCG
>JACCUC010000211.1 GCA_013812065.1 Thermoleophilaceae bacterium
GCGCGTAGCCGGCCCGCCACCAGGGGCGGCCGCGAACGAGCTGGCCGCAGAGTCCGCGGCGCGCGAGGCGCGCGAGGCGCGAAAAGCCCGCGAGGCCCGAGAAGCCCGCGAGGCCCGTCGCCGCAAGGCACGACGCAGACGCGCCACCGCTCAGAGGCGACGGGAGGAGCGCGCCACCGCGACCGCGTATCAGGCGCCTGCGGAAGAGTCGTCCCCATCCACCCAGGATCAGACGACCGATGGGGTTTGCTCGGAGGATGCCGGATGCGTCCCGCAGAGCTCACGCGTGCGCCGGCCGACCAGCGACGACGAAGACGCCGAGCAGTCCGACCGGCAGACCGTCCGCAGGCCGAGGGTCCGCATCGACTACGGCAAGAACTCACACGGAGGAGGCGGCTACGTTCCCGACATCGACGTTGACGTCGACGTTGCCGAGATCGACTAACCCCGCGCGCCGCGTGCACGTGAGCGGGCCGGGGGCGGCCCGCGACCGAAACTAGAGAGGGCCCGCGAACGGGCCCTCCCCTTAGCTCGCCGGTAAGCCGGATCCTGTCGTGAGCAGCCATCCATCTGCCGCGCGCCGGGCGCGCAGCGGGCCGCTGAGCGGCCCTGCGGCCTACCTGGGGCTCGGCGGGCAGCGTCTTCGCCCCTGCTTGGCCTTGCACCGGGTGGGGTTTGCCTGGCCGGCGCGTCACCGCGCCGCCGGTGCGCTCTTACCGCACCTTTTCACCCTTGCCGGCGGCGGTGGCCTGACGGGCGCGCGCGTCCGCCAGACCGGTCGCAGCGCCTGACGGCGCCGCCGACCCCGCCGCTTGGGCGGTTTCCTTTCTGTGGCACTTTCCCGCGGGTTTCCCCGGGTCGGCGTCACCGACCACCCTGCCCTGCGGTGTCCGGACTTTCCTCGAGGGCCGGTTTTCTCCCCGACCTCCCGCGGCTGCTTGGCAAGCGTTCGAATGTTAGGTCGCCGGGGGCGGCGTGTCCACCCGGCTATGAGCCCGTCGGCCCGACGTGACTGCCCCGAGCAGACGAAGAGAAGATCATCAGTACAAGCCGGCGCCACAGCTTCCGCAGGCCGCCGATTCCCCGAATGCCTCCATTCGGCTCATGCAGACAGGGCAGTCCGCGGCTCCGACGGCGAGCAGGCCCTCCCAGATCCGCTCGAGATGGTCCTCGAGCATCAGCCTGTCGCCGCCGGAGCGCGGACCGCGCTCGCCGCGCGGGACCGCCGGCCCGCGAGCAGCGGGCTCGGCGCGCTGCTCGGGCTCCGGCCCGGGCTCGGCGCGGCGAAGGTCGTCGAAGAGGGGGCGCTGGCCGGGATCGTGCTCGCCCGACCGGCGGGTACCTTCGAGCAGCGCGGAGCTCACGACACCCTCCTACAGAGGCCGACCACGCGGCCGAGCACCCGGACCTCGCGGACTCGGATCGGCTCCATGTCGGCGTTCTCGGGCTGCAGGCGCACGTGATCGCGCTCGCGGTAGAAGCGCTTGACCGTCGCCTCGTCCTCGAGTAGGGCGACGACGATGTCGCCGTCGTCGGCGGTCTCCTGCCCCCGCACCACGACGAAGTCGCCCTCGAGGATGCCGGCGTCGCGCATCGAGTCGCCGGCGACGCGGAGGACGAACTCGCCCTGCCCTCCCCCGGCGAGCTCCGGGACCTCGACGTAGTCCTCGACGTTCTCCTCGGCGAGGATCGGCCTACCCGCGGCGACCCGACCGACGAGGGGGAGTCCCGCACCGGCGGCGGCGCCTCTGGCCGCGCCGACGAGGAGCTCGAGGGCGCGCGGCTTGGTCGGATCGCGGCGCACGAGGCCGGCTCGCTCGAGCTTCGCCAGGTGCCCGTGCACCGTGGAAGGAGAGGCCAGGCCGAGCGCCCGGCCGATGTCGCGCACCGCCGGCGGATAGCCGTGCTCGCGGGCGTAGCCCCGGACGAAGTCGAAGACCTCGCGCTGGCGCTGGGTCAGCTTCTGCTCCGTCACTCGGGGCACCTCCGTGATCTCGACGCTCGAACGAACATACGTTCGTAGACTACGCGGCTCGTCGGACGCCATTCTCGCGGCTCTATAATCCGGCCGGCTACGCGCCTGTGGCGGAATTGGTAGACGCGCAAGGTTGAGGGCCTTGTGGACCCTATGGTCCGTGGGAGTTCGAGTCTCCCTGGGCGCACTGAAAGCTCCTGCAAGAAGACGCGCTTTTAGGGCTCGAGGTGGCCTACGCTGTCGCACCAGGCGATGCGCGACCTGCTGACCGAGCTCACCCAGGCGGCCGCGGCCCGCTGCGACTACGCCGACGCGCGCTACGTGCGCTCGCGCTCGGAGTCGATCGCCACGCGCAACGGAGAGGTCGACGAGGTCGAGCGCCACGAGAGCGAGGGCGTCGGGGTTCGCGTGCGCCGCGGCGGAGGCTGGGGCTTCGCGGCCACGCGCGAGCTCACGCGCACCGGGCTCGAGGTCGCGCTCCTGCGGGCGCTCGAGGTGGCCGAGGCGCAGCCGGGATCACCCGCGACCCCGCTCGCTCCCGAGCCGCCGGCGCACGGGCGCTACGACAGCCCGTGTGAGCGCGATCCCTTCGAGGTGTCGATCGAGGACAAGCTCGCCGTCCTGCTCGCCGCCGACGACGGGATGCGCGGCGACGCGCGCGTCGCCGTGACCCGCGCCCATCACCTCGCCTTCGCCGAGGACTCGGTCTTCGCCTCGACCGAGGGCGCCCTGTGCGAGCAGTTCATCGTCGACTGTGGCGGCGGGATCGCGGCGACCGCGGTGGCGGGCGGCGAGACTCAGGTCCGCTCCCATCCCGCCTCCTTCCGCGGCGACGTCGCCCGCGCCGGTTACGAGCACTTCGCCGAGCTCGCGCTGGCCGAGCACGCTCCGCGGGTCGCAGAGGAGGCGCTCGCCCTCCTCACCGCGCCGGCCTGCCCCTCCGGGCGCACGACGCTACTCCTCGACGGCGGGCAGCTCGCCCTCCAGGTTCACGAGTCGGTCGGGCACGCGACCGAGCTCGACCGGGTGCTCGGCAGCGAGGCCTCCTACGCGGGGACGAGCTTCCTCTCCCCAGGCGACCTGGACGATCGCCGCTACGGCTCGCCGCGCATGCACGTGACCGCGGACGCGACGGTGGCGGGCGGGCTCGGCACCTTCGGCTGGGACGACGAGGGCGTGGCCGCGCGCCGGGTCGACCTCGTCCGCGAGGGGGTCCTGCGCGGCTTCCTCTCGTCCCGCGAATCGGCGGCGGGGATCGGGCTCGAGCGCTCGGGCGGGTGCATGCGCGCGAGCGGCTTCGACCGCCAGCCCGTCGTGCGCATGACCAACGTCAACCTCGAGCCGGGCGAAGCGGGCTCGCTCGCCGACCTCGTCGCCGACACCGACCGCGGCGTCCTCATGGAGACCAACCGCTCGTGGTCGATCGACTCGCGGCGTCTGCACTTCCAGTTCGCCACCGAGGCCGCCTGGGAGATCGAGGGCGGCGAGCGCCGGCGCCTCCTGCGCAACCCGAGCTACGCGGGCGTGACGCCCGAGTTCTGGGCCGGCCTGGACGCCGTCTGCTCCGCGGACGAGTGGCGACTGTGGGGAGTGATCAACTGCGGCAAGGGCGAGCCGGGCCAGACCATGCGGGTCTCGCACGGGACGGCGCCGGCGCGGTTTCGCGACGTGCAGGTGGGCGTGGCTTAGCAGTCCTCGGCCGCTCACGCGCGGTCGCCTGCCGGGCCGTGCGCCAACCTTCACGTCATGCCCGAATCTCCCCTCGACCTCGCCGCTCGCGCCCTCGCCGCCGTTCGCTCGGGCGACGGGGCCCAGGCGACCGTGACGACCGAGCGCTCCGTGCTGCTGCGCTTTGCCCGTTCGCGGCCCACCCAGGCGACCGCGATCGACGACCGAAGCGTCGAGCTGACCGTGGTCTGCGACGGTCACGCCGCCGGGGCGACCACCAACCGCACAGACGAGGAGGGCCTCGCCGCGTGCGCCCGGGCGGCGGAGCGAGCAGCCGAGGCGACGGCGCGGACCCGCGCGTACGCAGACGGCTCTCCCGGACCCCACCCGGGCTTCCCCGCCCCGGCCCCGCTGCGCGGCCACGCCGGCCACGACGCCGAGACCGCCCTGCTCGACCCCGGGCGCGGCGGCACGGCCCTCGAGGCCGCCTTAGCGGCCGGCGCCGCCCACGGCGTCGAGGCCCACGGCGTCTGGACGGCGGCCGAGACCGAGACCGCGATCGCCTCGACGAGCGGCGTGGCCGTCGCCGACCGGCTGACCGATGCGTTCATGAAGGTCACGGCCTTTGCCCCGAGCGGGCGCAGCGGCTACGCCGCCGCCGCAGCGACCGACTCAAAGGCACTCGATCCCCACAGCCTGGCCGAGCGGGCGGCGGCGAAGGCGTGCTTCGGCGGACCGACAGCCGAGGCCCCGCACCTCGAGCCCGGTGCGTATCCGGTCGTGCTCGAGCCGCTGGCGGTGGGGGAGCTCGTCGGCTGGCTCGGCCTGCTGGCCCTGAACGGCCTCGCCTTCGCCGAGGGGGCCAGCGCGCTCGAAGGCCGGCTCGGCGCGCGCGTGGCGGCGCCGCAGGTCAACCTCTCGGACTCTCCCCGCTACCCCGGCACCCTTCCTAGGGCCTTCGACCTCGACGGCGTGCCCAAGGCGCCCCTGCCCCTGATCCAGGACGGCGTCGCCGACCGGCTCGTCCACGACCGCCGCAGCGCCGCGCTCGCGGGCGGTGGTGCCGAGTCGACAGGTCACGCCCTCGCGCCCGGTGGGTCTCCACACGGCCCCGCTGCGACCAACCTCGTGCTCGCCGGCGGGGCCGCGGCCGACGAGCGCGAGCTCTGCCGGCCGATCGAGCGCGGCGTGTACGTGACCCGGCTCTGGTACACGAACCCCGTCCGGCCCAAGGAGACCCTGCTCACCGGCGTGACTCGCGACGGCACCTTCCTGATCGAGGACGGCGAGGTCACCCGCCCGCTCGCCGACCTGCGCTTCACCGACCGGGTGCTCGGCGTGCTCGAACGCGCGCAGGAGCTCTCCGCCCGGCCGGTCCTCACCAGCGAGGGCGAGTTCTACGGACGGCGCTTCGCGACGGGCGTCGTGTGCCCGGCCATGCGGGTCAGGTCCCTGCGGTTCACGGGCTGAGGATGGGCGACCGTGGAGTGCTCGCGCTTCGCCCGGCGGTTCTCGCCGACGCCTCGGCGATCGCTGCGATCAACGCCGCCGCCGGTCGGGCCGGCTGGAGCGGCTTCCTGCCGCGCGAGCGGCTCGCCACGTTCGAGCCGCCGGTCCGGCGCTTCGAGGCGATGCTGGGCGGGGGCACCGATCCGGGCACCGTGGTCCACGTGGCCACGGAGACCGAGGAGATCGTCGGGTTCGTGTCGGTGCGGTCAGGCGAGGGAGAGGTCGGTGAGGTCTTGTCGCTCTACGTTCATCCGTCGCGCTGGAGTCGCGGGGTCGGTCGAGCGCTGCTAGGCCACGCCCTCGAGACGCTTTCGACGAGCGGATGCCGCGAGGCGATCCTCTGGACCGAGGAGCGCAACGAACGCCCGCGGCGGATCTACGAGACGGCCGGCTGGCGGCTCGACGGCGCCAGTCGCGTCCGCGACTTCCTCGGCTGGCGGATCCGCGAGGTGCGCTACCGGATCGCTCTCGCGGACGAGCCGTCTAGATCTTCAGGAGCAGGATCACGTTCAGGACGAACAGGATCCCAAAGGCGATCGTCCAGCGGGTGAGGTTGCGCTCGAGGAGCGCCCCGCCGCCGAAGCGACCCCCGCCGGCCCCGACGCCGAACGCACCGGACAGGCCCGCGTCCTTGCCCGAGTGCAGCAGGATGAGCACGATCACGACGACCGAGAGCAGGACCTGCAGGGCGCTGAGGACGGCTTCCATGCTGCGGCAAGCCTAGAGGATTGGTCCTGAGGGGTGCGTGCTACTAGGGGCCGTCCGGCGAGGACGGCGGCCGGCCGTCCTCGAGCGCATCGATCTGCTCGAGGATCGCGATCGCCTGGGCTCGGAGCTCGCGATCGGTGGTGCGGTGGTCGGCCTCTGAGACCTTTCCCATGCGGAAGTCGAGCTCGGCGTCGCGAATCTCGCGGTACTTGAGCTCCTTCGCGGCCTCGAGCTCTGCGCGGCGATCGGCCTCGGCGGCCTCGACGGCGGTCTCGTCGCGACGCAACGGCCCGCTCACGAAGACCGCGACCAGAGCGAGCAGGATGAGCAGGGCGAGGGCGTACTCCACGGCGTCGATTGTGACCGCAGCTGCCGGCGACGGCACGGATCGCCGGCCGCTTGCTCGGAAGACGGCCGAGGGCGCTGCTCTAATCGCCGGCCATCCGAACCATGCTCGAATCGAAGGTCGGAAGGGGGTTCCTCGGGGCCCTCGCGCTCATCACGGTCGCGACGGCGGTTGGCCTCGTGCTGCTCTGGCCCGACAAGTCACCGGGCTTCGGACTCGCGGCCGGGCTCGGTGCGGGAACCGAGGGGGCGCGGGTCGTCGGCATCACCTCGTTTCCCTGCTCGGGCTCCGAGACACAGACGTGCCGGCGGGTCCGCATCGGCCTGTTGAGCGGCCCCGAGCGCGGTCAGAGGAGTGCCTTTGAGCTCGGGACCGGCGGGATCGACCCACCCCTGTCCGTCGGCGACGAGGTGCGCGTCTCGCGAGCGCCGCCCGTCCCGGGACTGGGCGGGACGATCTACTCCCTGGCCGACTTCGAGCGCCGAGCGCCGATGCTGTGGCTCGCGGTCGCCTTCGGGCTGCTGGTCGTCGTCTTCGGTCGCCTTCGTGGGGCTTTCTCGCTGGTCGGGCTCGCGCTCAGCCTCGCCGTGGTGCTGGCCTTCGTCATCCCCGGAATCCTCGCCGGACGCCCGCCGCTCGCGGTCGCCGTGGTGGGCTCGTTCGCGGTCATGCTCGTCACGATCTCCCTGGCCCACGGGCTCGGTCCCAAGGGGACCGCCGCCATGCTCGGGACGGCTGTAAGCCTCGGCCTCACCGTCGGGCTCGCCGTCGCCTTCACGACCCTGACCAACCTCACCGGGCTCGCCTCCGAGGAGGCGGCGGTCCTCGCCGCCAACGAGAGCGGGGTGCCCCTGCGCGGTCTCCTCCTCGCCGGCATGATCATCGGCGCGCTCGGCGTGCTCGACGACGTGACCGTGAGTCAGGCGTCGGCCGTGCTCGCCATCCGGTCGGCGAACCCGGTGCAGGGTCTCGGGACGCTCTTCCGGCGGGCGCTGGGCGTCGGCCGCGACCACGTTTCCGCCACGGTCAACACTCTGGTCCTCGCCTACGCGGGGGCCTCGTTACCGAGTCTGCTGATCTTCGCGTCCACGGAGCTCGATCTCGGCGAGACGGTCAACTCGGAGCTCGTGGCCCAAGAGGTGGTGGCGACCCTCGTGGGCTCGATCGGACTGATCGCCGCAGTGCCGATAACCACGGCGCTGGCCGCCGTGCTGTCGGCCCGGATCCCGCCCGAGCGCCTCTCCGACTCCGAGCACGGACACGCGCACTGAGCTTCCCGACCCAGAGTCGTCTCCGCGCGCGATATCTTGGGACTCATGGCCACCCAAGCGGCGATCCCAACGAGCACGCAGAGCTGGGTCGAGCACACGGCCGATGCCCTGCGGCGGGCGGGGTATCGCTCGAGCGGTCCCCGCATGGCCGTGGTCGAGACCCTCGGCCGCCACGACTGCGTACTGACCGCCGGCGAGATCGCCGACCGCCTGCGGTCTGAGGGCCGTGACGTGGGCGTCGCCACGGTCTACCGCGCCCTCGAGCTGCTCGAGGGCCTCGGGCTGCTGCATCGATTGGAGACCGGCGAGGGCCCGACCCGCTACGAGCCTGCGCATCCCACCGGCGAGCACCATCACCACTTGCTCTGCGAGCGGTGCGGACACGTGAGCGCGTTCGAGGACCAGGGCGTCGAGCGCTCGCTGGGGAGGCTCGCCCGCCGACTCGACTTCCGCGTCGAGGGGCACGACCTCGTCCTGCGCGGGCAGTGCGCCGTCTGCGCCGCGGAGTCGCGGTCGAAGGCCGAGGGGCGAGCCTGACCGTGTGCGCGCAATGCTGGCAGGGAGCATCGACCCTGGCCACGACCGGCGGGACCTTGCAGGCCCGCGGGCCGGCCTCCTCGCTCGGCGCGCACTGACGATCCTCGCCGAGCGGTCGCCGCCCACGAGCGGCGCTGATTTCGATTCTCAGTATCGTCACCCTGGTGCTCGACGCCCTCGACACCCCGTACCTGCAAAGGGCGCTCCTGGCCGGGCTGCTGATCGCCGTTCCGCTCGGGCTGCTCGGCTGCTGGGTCGTGCTGCGGGGCCTGGCCTTCTACGCCCACGCAGTCGGCGTGGCGACCTTCCCCGGGACCGTGGTCGGCGTCGCCCTGCCGGTCCTCGGCCCCTTCGCCGGCGCCCTGCTCGCCGCGGTCGGCTTCTCGCTCGCGGTGTCCGCCGCCGAGCGCGATCATCGAGTGCGCGGCGGAGCGGTGACCGGCCTGGCGCTGGCGGTCGCGCTCGCCGTCGGGGCCCTTCTCCTCACGCTCGCCGGCGCCGGAGTCGCTCCGGTCGAGGGCGTCCTCTTCGGGTCGCTGCTCGCCGTCTCGAACCTCGACGTGCTCGCCTGCGCCGCCGTGGGAGCGATCGGACTGGCCGCGACTGCCCGGCTTTTGCCGCGCCTCGCGGCGACGACGTTCGACGAGGAGTGGGCGGCACGCACCGGCGCGGGCGATCGCGTCGCCGGCGTGCTCCTCCTCGGTCTGGTGGCCCTGGTCGTGGTATCCGCCCTGCCCGCCGTCGGCAGTCTGCTCGTGTCCGCCCTGCTCGTCGTGCCCGCCGCCACCGCCCGGCTCCTGACCGAGCGGCTCGAGTCCATGCTCTGGTGGGCGGTAGGCCTGTGCTCGCTCGAGGTCGTGGGAGGGCTGGTGGCCGCCCGCGCCCTCGACGTCCCGCCCGGAGCGGCAGTGGCGGCCGTGGCCGGAGCGGGCTTCGCGCTGGCGACCGCGGGGTCGGCGGCGGTGGGCTTCGGCCGGCGGCCGAGGCCCGCATGAGCGAGCCGGGCGAGGTGGGGCTCCGCGCGGACGGCCTGTCGGTCTCCTTCGACGCCCGGCGCGCGCTGGTCGACGTCTCGTTCGAGGTCCCCCGCGCCACGTTCGCCGGCGTGCTCGGGCCCAACGGCGCCGGCAAGACCACGCTCTTGCGCGCGCTGCTGGGAGCCCTTCCCCACGCGGGCTCGAAGTGGATCGGCGGGAGGCCCGCCTACGTCCCCCAGGCGGGAGCGGTCGACAACGCCTTCCCGATCGACGCCCTCGGGGTCGTGCTCATGGGTCGTTATCCCCGGCTCGGGTGGCGGCGTCGCCCCGGCCGGGCGGATCGCCACCGGGCGCTCGAGATCCTCGACGCGGTCGGTCTGGCCGGCGAGGCCCGGTCGCCGTTCGGCACGCTCTCGAGCGGGCAACGCCAGCGGACGCTCGTGGGCCGTGCGCTCGCTCAGGAGGGCGACGTGCTCCTGCTCGACGAGCCGCTCACCGGTGTAGACACGCCTTCGCAGGAGGTGATCCTGGGCGTGCTCGACGGCGAGCGGCGTCGCGGGCGGACCCTCCTCATGACGACCCACGACCTCGGGCAGGCGGCCCGGGTCTGCGACCTCCTGCTGGTGCTCAACGAGACGCTCGTGGCCGTCGGGCCCCCTGAGGAGGTCTTCCGCCCCGAGGTCCTCGGCCGCGCCTACGGGCACGAGCTGCTGCTCCTCGGCGGGTACACGGCTCTCGTCGACGACGCCGCCCACCACAGCGCGCCCTGAACATCGCTCTCCTCACCGATCTCGCCACGGCGGGACTCGATCCGCTGGTCGAGCCATGGCGGTCGGGGATCATGCGGCGAGCGTTCGCCGAGGCCATCCTGTGCGGAACGGCGTCCGGTGCGCTCGGGTGCTTCGTCCTCGTGCGGCGGCTCGCCTTTCTCGGTGAGTCGGTCGCGCACACCGTCGTGCTCGGCGCCGTGCTAGCTCTGATTTTCGGTCTGCCCGTCGGCGCCGGGGCGGCCCTACTGGCCGTCATCACCGCCCTGCTGACCGCGGCCATCGCGGGTGACCGGCGCTTCTCGCCCGACACGGCCACGGGCATTCTGCTGCCCTCGCTGTTCGGCGCAGGGGTGGCCCTGCTGGCGCTCGCCGGGGGATATCGCGGTCGCCTCGAGGATCTTCTCTTCGGCTCGATCCTCGGCGTGAGCGACGCCGACGTCCTGCTCGCGCTGGGAGTCGGCCTCGCCGTAGTGGCTGCGCTCGCCCTCGCCGGCAAGGAGCTCGTGCTCGTCGCCTTCGATCGCCCGACCGCGCAGGCGCTCGGGTATCGGGTGGCGCTGCTCGACGCTCTCCTGCTCGGGCTCGTCGCCCTGACCGTGGTCGTCGGGCTGCGTGCGGTCGGGAGCCTGCTCGTCGCCGGGCTCCTGCTCGGCCCGCCGGTGGCGGCCCGCGTCCTGTGCCGGACCTTCTGGCCGATGACGGCCACAGCCGGCGCACTCGGAGCCGGCTCGGGGGTCGTCGGGCTGTACGTCACCTGGTACCTCGACATCGGCGCCGGGCCGGCGATCGTGCTCGTCGTCGCGTCGGTGTTCCTGCTGGCGCTGCTCGGCCGGACGTTCGCCGGCCGGGGGCAGGAAGGGGGCCGCAACGCACCGGCGATCCGTTAGCGTGTACGGTTGTGCGAATGATTCTCAGTATCAGAAGTGGGCGTGTGCTCCCGGGCGTCGCCGTCCTGGCGGTGCTCGCCACCGCCGGCTGCGAGGCTGACCGCGAGCCACCGCGCGGCGCGCCCGGTGACCAGCTCAGCGTGGTCGCCACCACCATGCAGGTCCAGGACTTCGCCCGCCAGGTCGGAGGAAACCGCGTGCGGGTCACCCCCATCCTCGGCCCCGACGCCGAGCCGCACGAGTACGAGCCCACGCCGAGCGACGCCGACGCGATGAGCGAGGCGGAAGCCGTGATCGCCAACGGCGCCAACCTCGACGACTGGCTCGACGACCTCCTCGACCAGGCGGGCGCCGACGCGATCCGGGCCGACGCCGTCGACGGGATCACCCTGCTGCCCACCGAGGAGCATGGCTTCCCCGGCGATCCCCACGTCTGGCACGACCCCGAGCTCGCCAAGCGAATGGTCGACAACGTCGCCGCGGGGCTCGGCCGCGCCGACCCGCCCGGCGGTGACACCTACCGCCGCAACGCCGAGAGCTACAAGGCCCGCATCGACTGGATGGCCGCGACGATCCGACGGGAGCTCGCGCCCGTACCGCCCGAGCGGCGCAACCTCGTCACCTCCCACGACGCCTTCGGCTACTTCGCCCGGGCCTATGACGTCAACGTGGTGGGCAGCGTGCTCCCGACCGTGACCACCGATGCCGAGCCCTCCGCGCAGCAGGTCCGCCGCCTGGTCGACGAGATCCGCCGCAACGACGTCGGGGCGATCTTCACCGAGGAGGCCGTCGAGCCGCGGCTCGAGCGGCGCGTGGCCGAGGAGGCCGGAGCGCGGGTGTCGACGTCGCTCTACGCCGATGCCCTCGGGCCGCCCGGGTCCGACGGCGCGACCTTCATCGGCGCCGAGCTCGCCAACGCGCGCGCCATGCGGGCGTCCTGGCAGGACCCTCAGAGGTAGGGGTTGGCCGGCTCCTCGCGCTCAGAGTATGCCGGTCCGACCTACGCCCCCGACAGCTCCCGCCCGAGCCGAGCCGCGTACAGGCTCGTCACTCGGCGCGAGCGGGCGCCCGCGGTCGGCCACAGCGCGAGCAGGGCTCCGAGCAGCGACACCGAGCCCCCGACCCAGATCCAGGCGATCATCGGCGAGACCAGCGTGCGGAAGGTGGCGGGTGGGGCCTCGCTCCGGTAGCGCTCGACGATCGCGGCGAGGACCAGCACCTGGGCCTCGGCGGGCAGGTTGGCAAACCGCCGGTTGGCCTCGCGGATCGCGCCGGAGAGCGCGCCGATGTCGGGCTGGACCGCGGTCCACAGGTCGCGGCGCAGGCCCCAGCGCACGTCGACCTCGGTGGTCGACTCGCCCTCGAAGAAGCGCCCGAAGGTGCCCCCTGCGCCGTCGGCTCCGGGAGCGGCGTAGTAGTTGCGCGAGGGCCGGAGCGTGAAGCTCTCGCCGCCGTCGCGGCGACGCACGTCGAGCACGGCACCGAAGGTCACCGGCGCGCCCGTGCCCGACCGGTCGTCCAGGAAACGCGCCGTCGGCTCGCGGTAGGTGAGCTCGTAGTCGCCGACCGTCGCGGTCTGGCCCGGCACCAGGCGGGCGTCGCGCTGATCGACGAACGCCGACGACGCGGCGACGCCGAGGAAGAGAACCGCCATCCCCGCGTGCACGGTGTAGCCGCCGTAGCGGCGGCGATTGCGGGCCACGAGCCGACCGAGGGCGACCGGCAGGGGCTCGCGGGTCATCGTCCGTCGCGCCGCGGTTCCCCGCCAGAGCTCCTGCCCGACGACCGCCAGCACGAAGGCGACGAGCGTGAACATGATCAGCGACGGCACGCTCTCGAGCGCGGGAGTGAACAGGAGCAGCGCGAGCAGTGCGATCGCGGCGACCGCCACCGGAACGAGGAAAACGCGGCGCAGGTTCGCGGGCGTGGCACGGCGCCACGCGAGTACGGGGCCGATGCCGGAGAGGAGCACGAGGACGAGCGCCAGCGGGGTCACGTAGCGGTTGAACCAGGGGGGCCCGACGCTCGACTCGGTCCCCGTCACCGCCTCCGAGATGAGCGGGAAGAACGTGCCCCAGAAGATCACGAAGCAGACCCCGACGAGCACGAGGTTGTTGCCCACGAACACCGCCTCGCGCGAGACGAGCGAGTCGAGCCGCGCCTCGGTGCGCAGGGCCGGCAGGCGCGCGAGCACGAGCACCACCGACCCGACGAGCACGAGCGCGATGAACGCGAGGAACGGCGCGCCGAGCGTCGACGCCCCGAAGGCGTGGATCGAGGACAGGATCCCCGAGCGGACGAGGAAGGTGCCGAGCAGCGCGAGCACGAACGTCGCGACGATCAGCGACACGTTCCAGACCTTGAGCATGCCGCGCTTCTCCTGCACCATCACCGAGTGCAGGAAGGCGGTCCCGACGAGCCACGGCATCAGCGATGCGTTCTCGACCGGGTCCCAGGCCCAGTAGCCGCCCCAGCCGAGCTCCGAGTAGGACCAGAGCGCGCCGAGCATGATCCCGAAGCCGAGGAAGCTCCAGGCGACGAGCGCGTAGCGGCGGGTCGCGCGGATCCAGTCGGCGCCGGTACGGCCGGTGACGAGCGCGCCGATCGCGAAGGCGAACGGGATCGAGAAGCCGACGTAGCCCGAGTAGAGCATCGGGGGGTGGATCATCATCGCCGGATGGCGCAGGAGCGGGTTGAGCCCGTTGCCCTCGACGGGCGGCGTCGCGAGGACGGTGAAGGGGCTCTCGGCGAAGACGCTGAGGGTCAGGAAGAAGGTCGCGACCGCGCCGAGGACCGCGGTCGCGTAGGGGACGATCTCGCGCAGCCGCCGGCGCGTCGCGTAGAGGACCGCGCTCGAGAAGATCGACAGCAGCAGCGCCCACAGCAGCAGCGAGCCCTCCTGGGTCGACCACAGCCCGGTGAGCTTGTAGAAGGTCGGCGTGTCGGTCGACGAGCTCTCCGTGACGATTTCAAGCGAGAGGTCGGAGGTCAGGTAGGCGGCCTCGAGTAGGCCGAAGGCCACGACGAGCAACGCGGCGAGCGCGTACATGGCCCGCCGCGAGGAGTCGACCCAGCGCCGCCGCCCGGTGCGAGCGCCGTAGAGCGAGGCGCCGACGGCGAACACCGCGCTCAGCAGGCCGACGAACAGGCAGGCGGACCCGACGGCGGCCATCTAGCGTGCCCGGTGCGCCGAGGTCATCCCTGACCGCCCTGCTCCTCGGTGAACTTCGACGGGCACTTGGTGACGAGCGAGTCGCGATCGGCCATCAGGGTGCCGTCCACCACGCGCCCCTCGACGATCACCTCGCGGCCCTCGCGGAAGGGATCCGGGACGACGCCCTCGTAGACCACGGGGATCGCGGTCCGGCCGGCGCGGTCGCGCACCGCAAAGCGCAGCCGCTCGCCCTCGCGGCTGACCGAGCCGTCGACGACCTTGCCGGTGAGCTCGTAGGAGCGGTCGGGCTCGGCGCTCGCCACGAGTTGCGAGGGGGTCGTGGCCTCGGTCGCGGCGCTGAAGCTCGTGTAGATGAGGGCCCCGGCGAGCAGCAGGGCGACCGTGAGCAGGATGACCGCGCGGGTCCTGCGCTTGCGGGCGGCGTCCACGCTCCGGATTATCGCAGCCGGACCGCTCCCCCAACCGGCGGCGATGGGCCCGGGTGGAGGGATGCCACCGGGATGGACATGCTGCCATCCTGGTTCCATGGAGGCTCACCCTCCCGCCGAGACCGACGTAGCTCCGCCGGCGACCCTTCCCGCCGACCTTCGCCTCGGTCCCGTCCACCTGACCGTCACCGACCTGGATCGCTCGGTCGCCTTCTACGGTGACGCGCTCGGGCTGCGCCTGCACCGACGAGAAGATCCGGTCGCCGCCCTGGGCACCGGCGGCGAGGACCTGCTCGTCCTCGTGGAGGAGCCCGCGGCCCGGCCTCCCGGCCGCCACGCCGGGCTCTTCCACTTCGCGCTACTGCATCCGTCGCGCGAGGAGCTCGCGCGAGCGGTCGTGCGCCTCGACGCCACCGCCACGCCGATCGACGGCGCCTCCGACCATGGCGTCTCCGAGGCGATCTACCTCTCAGACCCGGACGGCAACGGGATCGAGCTCTATGCCGACCGCCCGCGCGAGCGCTGGCCCGCTCCCGGAGCCGGCGAGCGGGTGGGGATGTTCACCCGCCCGCTTGACCTGCGTGGTCTGGTCGACCCGGTGGCGGGTGAGGAGCCGCGCCGCCACTCGGGCGAAGGCCTCGCCGTCGGTCACCTGCACCTGCACGTCGGCGACGTCGACCGGGGCCTGACCTTCTACCGCGACGTGCTCGGCTTCGAGGAGATGGTCGTGCTACCCGGGGCGGCGTTCGTGTCCGCCGGCGGGTATCACCATCACCTCGGGTTCAACGTCTGGCGCGGGCCGGGCGTCCCGCCGGCTCCGGCCGACGCGGTGGGGCTGCGTCATTGGACGATCATCCTGCCGGGCGAAGCCGATCTGACGGCCGCTCGCGAGCGGCTCGACGCGGCCGGTGTCGAAGTGGAGGACGGCGAGGGTGGGTTGACTGTGCGCGATCCCTGGGAGACCCGGCTCAAGCTCGTCGCCTGAGCGCTGGCGCCCTACTCCCGCCGGCTCGGGTGCCCCTCCCCGGGCCAGGGCTCGAGAATCATCACCACGCGCGCGTGCGAGCCCGCGCGTACCTCGCGGCGCTCGCCTGCCGCGAAATGGGCGAGGAAGCCGGGGCCCGCGGTCTGCGTCTCCCCGCCCCCGTCGATCTCGACCTCGCCGTCGGCCACGAGCAGCCAGGCGGCCTCGTGGGTCTGGTGGTCCTGCAGCTGCTCGCCCTCGGGAAGGTCGATCGCGATCGCGCGGCTGTGCTCGTCGGAGCGCAGGACCTGGGGGTGGTGAGGCTCGAACTGCAGGGAACTGATGTCCCAGCTCTCCATCGCTCTCTTCTCCTCGGGTGCTCGTGGGTTCGCTCGGCGGCGCTCGACCGCGCGGCGCGCATCATCGCGCAGCGAAGCGATCGAAGGCCCGGCGGTCGCTTCGCGGACCGGCGGCTACCCTCTCTGAGCTTCTGGCGGCCGAGGCAGACGGCCGGACGCGTCGCGGGCTTTCGGGGGGTCGGCCCGGCCGGTGCAGGCCCGGCCGCCCCGCTGAGCGGATCCCACCAGTAGACGATGGAAGCCACCGCACTCACCCACCGACCTGCGCTCGTCCGCGCGCCGCGTACCAGCGCCGAGCGCCTCGCCGCGGCGGGGATCGGCGGCCTCCTCGTGACCAGCCTGGTCGTCGCCGCAGGGGCCGCTGCCTATCCGTCGCGGCTCGTGCCCTCGGGACGGTTCATGTTCCCGGACTGGATGGCCGGCGTCTTCGCCGGTCTCGGCCCCGAGATGAACATCGTCGCCTTCGGCGTCGCCCTGGGCGTGATGCTCGCCTGCTATGTCGCCACGGTCCGCTATGTGACCGCCGTCCCGGCGCGCGCGCTCGTGTGGACGGTCGTCGCCCTGCACGCGATCTTCCTGCTCGCCCCTCCCCTCCTCTCGACCGACATCTTCGGCTACCTCGCGCACGCGCGGCTCTGGTCGGTGCACGAGCTCAATCCCTACACGCACGTGGTCGTCGAGGTCCCGCGCGACCCGATCAACCAGTACCTCGGCCAGACCTGGCCCAAGGTCCTTGCCGCCCCCTACGGGCCCCTGCTCCTGCTCGGAAGCCCCGTGCTCGCCGCCATGGGCTTCGCTGCGGCGATGTGGGCGCTCAAGGCGGCCGCCGTCGCCGCCGCGCTCGGGTCGGTCGCGCTCGTCTGGAGAGCCGCCCGGCTGCTCGGCTCCGATCCCCGTCCGGCCGTGGCGCTCGTGGGCCTCAACCCGCTCTGGCTCGCCTGGGCGGTCGGGGGCGCGCACAACGACCTGCCGATGGTGATGCTGATGACCGGCGGCGTGTGCCTGGCCGTGGCGTCGCGTGAGCAGCTCGGGGCGGGGGTGCTCGCCGCCGCGGTCGCGGTCAAGGCTACGGCGGGGATCGCGCTGCTCGCACTGCTCCTCGGTGGACCCCGCCGCGACCGCGCGCTCGTCGGCGCGCTCGCGGGCGCAGCGATGGTCGGAGCGCTCTCCTTTGCCGTGTTCGGCAGCGACCTCCTGGGCAGCGTGTCGAGCCTGCTCGAGCAGGGCCAGGGGTCATCGCGCCAGAGCGTGCCGCGCGACCTAAGCCGCCTGCTCGGAAGCGAGTATCCGCTGCCGCTGTTCCGCCACCTGGGCACGGCGATCTTCGTGGTGTCGACGATCGGCCTGCTCGCCTGGGCGGCTCGAACGCGCCGCTGGATCGACGCCGCCGGTTGGATCACGGTCGCGCTGCTCGCGACCACCACCTGGCTGCACGCCTGGTACATCGTCGGCCTGCTGCCGCTCGCCGCGCTCTCGCAGAGCCCGCGGCTGCGGATTGCGGCCGTGGCCATGACCGCGGCGATGGGGGTGATCCAGCTCACCCCGTAGCCGGCGCCGTCGCCGACCGGCCCCGCGCGCGCCCAACGCGCTCGACGCTACTCTCGCCCGATCCCATGAGGCTGCCCGACTCCATCCTGCCCTCCCCTGGCGGCGGCGCCTCGCGCGCCTCGCGCGTCAACGTGCTCGCGCGCGCGCCGTACGCCTCCAGCGTCCTGCTCGCGGTCGGGATGCTGCTGCTCACTTTCGCGGTGGCCGCGGCGGCCGAGCTCCCGGTCCGCGACCCCGACACCGTGGTGGCCTACCGCTCGCGGGTCTTCATCATCGGGGCGAGCCTCGTGCTCTTCCTGTTCCTCGACGTGCTCGTGCGGGGAGCGTCGCGGTCGGGCTGGTCGCGCGCACGCCTGGGTGCGGAGATCGCGCACGTGTGGCGCGAGCGCTGGACGCGCCGACGCCTGCTCGTCGCGCTCACCACGGTGGTCAGCTTCTACATCACCTACTTCGCCTACCGCAACCTCAAGAGCTTCCTCCCGGTCGTACGCGAGGCGACCTTCGACGCGCCCCTGCTCCACCTCGACCGTGCCCTATTCGGCGGACTCGATCCTGCCGTCTTCCTCCACGACCTGCTCGGCACGGGGGTCGCAGGACAGGTGCTCTCCGCGGTCTACCTCCTCTACATCACGTTCGTCCCCCTCTCGGTGGTGGCCGCAGTGGCGTGGAGCCGCCGGGTGGCGGTGGGCATCTGGTACGTGACCGCGGTGAACCTGAACTGGGTGCTCGGCCTGCTCAGCTACTACCTCGTGCCGTCGCTCGGGCCGGTGTTCGTCGATCCTCCGCTCGCCGATCAGATGCCGCTGACCGCGGTCTGGAACCTGCAACAGCTCCTGCTCGTCGACCGCCTCCGCTTCGTGGCCGATCCCGCGGGCAGCGGGGCGATCCAGAGCATCGCCGGCTTTGCCTCCCTGCACGTCTCGGTGCTGTTCACGGCTGCGCTCATGGCCCACCTGCTGCGCGTACGCCAGGGTGTCCGGTGGGGACTGTGGACCATGCTCGGCCTGACCATGATCGCCACCATCTACTTCGGCTGGCACTACGTGCTCGACGACATCGCCGGGCTCGCGATCGGCGGCGCCGCGGTGTACCTGGCCGGGGTGGCCACGGGCTGGCGCGGGCGACCCAGTCCCCCGGCCACCGCCCCGCCCCCCGTCCGGGCCGAGACCTAGGGCGCTCGGTTATCGTGGCGCGACTCGGCAGGATCGTGCCTGGCTTGCCGAACGCGCTGACCGCGGCGCGGGTGCTCGTGATCCCGCCGCTCGTCGTCCTCATCCTCCAGAGCGAGGACGGGTCGAGCGCCCCGGCGGCCTGGCTGTTCGCGCTCGCCGCCCTGAGCGACGCTCTCGACGGACATCTGGCGCGCGCGCGCGGCCTCGTCACCACCTTCGGCAAGATCGCGGACCCGATCGCCGACAAGCTCCTGGTGGGGGCGGCGCTCGCCTCGCTCGTGGCCGTCGACCGGCTCGGCGCCTGGGTCGCTGTGATCGTCGTGGCGCGAGAGCTCGCGGTGAGCGGGCTGCGCGCGGTGGCCGGACGTCAGGGCCTCGTGATCGCGGCGAGCAGCTTCGGGAAGGTCAAGATGGCGCTCCAAGTCGCGATGGTCATCTCACTCATCGCAGCCCCGGACGCCTCGGCGGCATGGCTGCTGGGCGTGGTCTACGCCACCGTCGCGGTGACGATCGCCTCGGGGATCGACTACTTCGTGGCGTTCCGGCAGCGCGCACCGGCGAAGCCGGTCCGTGTGCGCGTCCCGGGCACCGCCCCGGCGGGGAAGCAGACGCCCTTCTGAGCCTTCGGCAGGGTGAGGGCGGGAAGCCCGGTCGGGGCCGAGCGGCAGCCCGGCCCGCGCTGCTGCTCGTGACCAACCCGGCGGCGAGCCGTTACTCCCCGCGCCTCGAGCTCGCGGTGGCGCGTGAGCTCGGCGCCGCCTTCGCGGTCGACCTCGTGCGCACCAAGGAGCCGGGACAGGCGACCGCGGTCGCC
>JACCUC010000245.1 GCA_013812065.1 Thermoleophilaceae bacterium
CTCTCGCGCCGCGCCGGCACCTGCGCTCCGGCGACCACGCCCGCGTAGGCGTCGAGCGTGGCCCCGGCGATCCGGTCCCAGCCGTAGCGCTCGCGTGCCCGCCGCGCTCCCGCGTTTCCCAAAGCCCGCGCTCGCGCTCGGTCGGCGATCAGGGCGCCGAGCGCACTCGCGAGCCGGACCGGATCGCGCGGCGGCACGTGGACGCCAGTAGCGCCGTCGGTGACGGTGTCGATCAGCCCTCCGACGCTCGAGGCCACGACCGGCACGCCGCAGGCCATGGCCTCGAGGGGGACGATCCCGAAGGGCTCGTACCACGGTACGCAGACCGCCACGTCGGCGGAACGAAACAGCGCGGGCAGCTCGTCGCGTCCGACCCGGCCGCGGAAGTCGACCCGGTCGACCACACCGGCACGCTCGGCCAGCGCCCGCAGGCGGCACACCTCCGGGTCGGACGCGAGCTCCGCGCGATCGGGACCGCCGGCGATCACGAGATCGGCCTCGGGCAAGCGTGCGAGTGCCTCGACGACGTCGCCGACGCCCTTGCGCTCCACGAGCCGGGCGACGGCGAGCACGCGCGGGCGGGTGCGTCCGCTGCGCTGCGGTCGCGGCTCGGCCGGCCCGTCGGGGCGGAAGCGGTCGAGATCGACGCCACAGGGGACGACGCTCACGCGCCGCCGGTCTGCCCCCAGGCGGACGAGCTCGAACAGCTCGTCGGTGCACGTGGCGACGATGCGGTCGGCCTCCGCGACGATCCGGTCCTCGATCTCGAGCCGGCCCGGTGGGCTCGGGTCGGCCGCGCCCTGGTACCGGCGCTTGACCAGCCCGAGGGCGTGGAAGGTCTGGACCACGGGAATCCCGAGCGGCGACGCGGCCTCGAGCGCCGCGATCCCCGACATCCAGAAATGGGCGTGGACGAGGTCGGGTGGTTCCCGCTGCCAGCTCCGTCGAAGGTCAGCGGCGAATGCGTCCATGTACGGCAGCAGCTCGTCCTTCGAGACGATGCGGGCGGGCCCCGCGTCGACGTGGTCGACGACCACCCGCGGGGCGAGTGTGACGCGCCGCGGCGCCGCGCCATCCTCCCGGCGCGTGTGCACGACGGTCTCGACGCCCCGCCGGCCGAGGGCCGCGGCGAGCGCGCCCACGTGCACGTTCTGGCCGCCGGCGTCGACGCCGCCCAGGGCCGCGAGCGGGCTCGCGTGCTCGGAGACCATCGCCACCCTCACGCCGCCACCTCCGCGAGCAGGTCGTCCCAGTCGGACAGGAAGCGATCGAGCCCGTAGCGGTGCAGCGCTGCCGCCCGTGCCGCCCGCCCACGCTCGTGTGCCTCCTCGGGGTCCTCGATCAGCCGCTGGAGCGCCGCGGCGAGCACCTCGAGGTCGTTGGAGACGATCCCCGCCTCGGCGGGCACGGCCTCGGGCACCTCGGTCGTGGCGAGCGCGACGATCGGCATGCCGAGGTGCATCGCCTCGAGCAGCGCCAGACCGAGCGAGGTCCAGCGGATCGGATGCAGGTAGGCGCGACGGCGGGCCATCTCGACGTGGAGCTCGCCGTGGGGGATGTCGCCGTGCCCGCCGATCGCCTCGGAGTCCATCCCGAAGACGTCGAGGGGCACGCTGCCGTTCAACCGGGGCAGGAGGTCGGTGCCGGTGACGCGACCGCGCCGGCGTGGCTCGTTGACCACCACGGCCGCGCGCGCGAGCTCGCCCGTGTAGCGGTGGCCCGGATCGACGATCCCGTGCTCGACGACGCGCGTCGGGGTCGAGCCCGTGTCCCAGAACAGGCGGTTGAAGTGGGTCACGTGGACGAGCGTGAGATCGGAGCGGTCGGCCACGGGATGGCGCATCTCGGCGATCCGTCCCTGCGGCGAGGAGTGCTCGACGTAGACGGCGGGAACGTCGCGGCCGGGCCTCCGCCCGCCGAGCCACCGCTCGGCGAGGCCCTCGAGCTCCTCCGGGCGCTGAAGGACGACGACGTCGACCTCCGCCTCCGCGGCTTCTGCGGGCGTGACCTCGATCGCACTCTGCGGCCAGGCGTAGGTCTGCGCACGACCGCGGCCCTCGGGCCCGCGGTCGGGGACGACCGGAACGAGGTACTCGTGAGCTCCGCGGACGAAGGCGGTGGTCCAGGAGCCGTGGACGTGCCACAGGAGGATCCTCACGCGGGCGCTCCGATGGCGACCGGCGGCTGGCGGGCTTCGGACCCGGTCGCGCGCGGCGCGAGCCGCTCGACCGCGGCCAAGACCTCGGCCGTCGAGACGCCCTCCAGGCACGGATGCCCCGGGACCGGGCACTCCCGCGCGCGGCAGCCGGCGCATCTGACCTCGACGTGCAGAAGCTCGTGCGCGACCTTCCACGGGCGCCAGCGGACCGCCGGAACGGTCGGCGCGAACAGCGACACGACGGGCGTCCTCACCGCGGCCGCCAGATGGGCGGGACCGGTGTTGCCGACGACGACCGCCTCCGCGCCCGCGAGGACCTCGGCCAGCTCGGCGAGGCTCGTGGCGCCGCCGAGGTCGACGACCTCAGGTCGCGCCCCGCCCGCGACCCGCGCGGTCAGTTCGATCTCCCCGGCAGATCCTGTGACGACGACGCGGCGCCCGTCTTCCAGAAGAGCGTCGACGAGCGCGGCGTTGCGTTCCGGAGCCCACGCCCGCGCGGGGACCGAGGCGCCGGGGTGCACGACCACGTACGGGACCTCGGGCGACATCCCCGGCGGCGTGCCCGCAGAACGCCGGATGGCCAGCCACCCCTCGTCTCCCGCCGGCAGCTCGTACCCGCACGCGCCGACGAGCGACAGTCCCCGCTCGACCTCGTGGACACGGTCGTTCTCGCCGTGGCGCAGATCGAGCAGCGAGCCCGGGTAGTCGACGCTCGTCGCCGCCACGAACGGCACGCGTGCGAGTCGAAGCAGAAGCGCGAGCGGCAGCGGGCTCTGGTGGTGGGAGGTGAGGACGATCGCGCGGTCGATCCGGCGGCGGCCGAGCTCGTCCACGAGCCCGAGCTCGGCCTCACGGTCCACGGCTGCGGGCTCGGGGTCGATCCAGGGCGCGCGGTGGACGAGCAGCTCGTCCACGCCGGGCAGGAGCTCGGCGGCGGCGCGTCCGCGCGGTCCGCAGAGCATCGTCACCCGCTCGGCTCCTGCGGCGACCGCCCGCACGGCCGGGCCGGTGAGCAGCACGTCACCCTCGTTGTCGAGGCGCGCGACGAGGACGTGACCACCGCGCCGGATCACGCCGCCTCCCCGATCAGGAGCTCGACGGCCGCCTCGAGGTCGGGGACCACCTCGCTCGCCGCCGCGACCTCTTCGGAACGCGTGCGGGGCGTGGGCACGAGCACCCCGCGCGCGCCCGCCGCCCGCGCGGCGTCAACGTCGGCGCCGATGTCGCCGATCACCGCGCAGCGCTCGGGCGCGATGCCGAGC
>JACCUC010000288.1 GCA_013812065.1 Thermoleophilaceae bacterium
CCGCTCGTGCTCGCGGCCGCGGCGGCGGGCGACCGGCGCGCGCTCGTCGGGCGAGCGATCGATCGGCGCCTGCTGGCCGACGTCGAGTCGACGCTCGGAGTGCTGCTGCAGGTGAGGACCCGCGCCGCCGGGACGGCCGCCGCTGCCGCGGACGGCATGCGCACGGTCACCGTGCCGCTGGCGCTGAGCGACGGCGCCCGGGCGCAGCTCGACGTCACGCTCTCGGCCCAACCCGTACGCCGCACGACACGCTCGACGATCCTGACCGCCGCCGGGGCGGGACTTTTGGTCTGCGTCCTGCTCGTCGGTCTCCTCGGGGCGCTCCTGCGCCGGTCGGTCACCGATCCGCTCGGCGCGTTGCGGCGAGGCATCGAGCGCATGCGGTCCGGGGACTACCGCGTCCGCCTGCCGCTCGTGGGAGCGTCCGAGGTCCAGAGCGTCTCCGAGGGCTTCAACCGCATGTGCGAGCTCGTCGGCACCCAGCGCGATCGCCTCCACGCTCTCGCCAACACCGACTCCCTGACCGGCCTCGCCAACCATCGCACCTTCCACGACGCGCTCGCCGGTGCCTCCGAGGCGTCCACGAACGCCGGTGTTTCCTTCGCCGTGGTCGTCCTCGATCTCGATCGATTCAAGGTTCTCAACGACGCCTGCGGACACGCCCGGGGCGACGAGGTGCTCCGCCGGCTAGCCCGGCGCCTCGAGCACATCGTGCGGGGAAGCGACCTCCTCGGGCGGCTGGGGGGTGACGAGTTCGGCATCCTGCTTCCCGCCGCGGACGGCGACGCGGCCCTGGCGGTCGCCGAGCGGGCGCGGGCCGCGATCGGTGCGATCGAGCTCGAGGGCTACACGATCGACAGCTCGGCCGGTGTCGCCTGCTGCCCCGCCGACGCCACCGAGGGCCCTCGTGTGCTCGAGCTGGCCGACGCCGCGCTGTATCAGGCGAAGCTCACCGGCGGAGAGCAGACCTGCCGGTTCGATCCGCGTGTCTCCGGCCCCGGGGCCCTCGAGGAGCGCCAAGCGGTGGTGCGCGAGCCGCTCCTCGCCCCCGAGACCATGAACTGCGTGTTCCAGCCGATCGTCGAGCTCGAGCGGGGCGCGGTCGTCGGCTACGAGGCGCTTGCCCGTTTCAACCCCGATCGCGGGATGGGACCGGCCGAGTGGTTCGACCTGGCCCGTAGCTGCGGGCTCGGCCCGGAGCTCCAGGCGCTCCGGGTGACCCGGGCGCTCGGGGTGCCCGGGCGCCCGGTCGGGGCGTGGCTGTCGGTCAACGTCGATCCCGGTGCGTTTGGCTCGGAGTCCGTGCAGGCGGCCTTCTCGGGCGACCTGCGCGGAATCGTCATCGAGATCACCGAGCAGGAGCTGCCCTCTGACGATCAGCTCCTCCAAAGCCAGCTGGCCGAGTTGCGCACGCGCGGCGCGCGGATCGCCCTCGACGGACGCCGGAGCAGGCTACGCCGGCCTCTCCCACGTCGTGCGCGTGCGGCCGGACCTGATCAAGCTCGACCGCTCGCTCGTCGCCGACGTGCATCACGACGACGTCCGCTTCGCCCTGATCGAGGCGTTCGTCAGCTTTGCCCGGCGCACCGGCGCCGAGGTCTGCGCCGAGGGGATCGAGACCGAGGAGCAGCTCGTCGCCCTGATCGAGGCGCAGGTGATGCTCGGTCAGGGCTACGGCCTCGCGCGCCCCGCCCCCCGTGGGTCGCGGTGCCGCCCGAAGTCGTCGAGCAGGTATGCGCCGGAGCGAGGCGGAGTCCACGCCCGGTACCCGTGTAGCGGCCGACCGCGGAGCCGGACGAATGCCCGTGTTGGACCTCCCCCGCTCAAGCGAGCCCTCGGGCCGGTCGATCAGGTGTGGCATGGCCCAGTCTCGAGCCATCATCCCCCGTTCGAGGACGAGCGCCCAGCGCGCGCCCGTCCGCCGGTGCCCTGAGGCGGTTGGTCGTGCTCGGGGCGCTGGTCAGGTTCGTGTCCGGCCTCAGCGGGGCGCAGGTCGCCGCCGGCGCCGCGGTGCTCGTGTCGGCCGGTGCCGTCACCACGGGGGCAGCGGGGATCGTCGAGAGTCGCGCCGAGCCCGAGCGCCTCGTCCGAGACGGGCGGGTCGATCCGGGAGCCGCCGGCCCCCGCGGTGCGCAGGGTCGGCCGGGTCTGAACCGGACCGGCCCGAGCGGAGCGCCCGGACGACCGGGGTCGGAC
>JACCUC010000287.1 GCA_013812065.1 Thermoleophilaceae bacterium
GGTGGCAGGCGAGCCTGGCCGCCGGGCTCGAGCGGCTCGCCGCGCGCGGACTGCTCGCGAGGGAGGCACCGGTGGAGCGGCTGGCCGCGGCGACCATGGCCGCGATCCAGGGCGCGTACCTGCTCGCCACCGTCCACCGGGACGGCGACGTCATGGCACGAGCGCTGGAGGACGCTCTGGTCCGGCTGCGGTCCTACGCCGTCGAGCCCGGCGGGCGGGCAGCAGAGGAGGGTACCGTTTAGTACCGTCCTGACCGACCTATCCGCGACATCAGGAGGCTCACGTGCCGGACTCGAGCTCGCAGGGAATCGCGACGACCATGGGACGCGGCGCGCTCGCGGGCTTCCTGGGGGCCGTGGTCATGACCGCGTTCCAGCGGGTCGTCGAGATGCCGCTGACCGGACGCAAGGAGAGCTACGCGCCGGCCAGCCTCGTGACCACGCTGCTCCCGATCGCGCCGAAGGGAAAGCGCAGCTGGCGTCGCCTGAACTACATCGCGCACTTCGGGGTGGGGGTGAGCTGGGGCGTGGGGCACGGTGTCATCTCGACCCGCGCCGGACTCCGTGGCCAACGAGCCGTGGGCGCGGTGTTCGCGGCGCTTTATGCGAGCGATGTCCTCACCGCCACGGCGCTTGGGCTCTACAGGCCCTGGCGGTGGACCTTCGAGGACCTCGCCGTGGACGTCATCGACAAGCTCGTCCTGGCCGAGGCGACCGGTCTCGCCTTCGAGCAGCTCGCCGCCGAGGGCGAGGCCGCACCGGCGTAGGGGACCGGCCTGCACCCGGTTAGGGTGCGGTCGGTGAGCAGCGCTCGGGGGGAGTTCGAGGGGCGCAGGGAGCGGTTGCGCCGCCAGTACGCCGCGATCCCGCTCGGCACGCCCGTGCGGCTCGGAAAGACCACGTCCAACCTGTTCCGCGCGCGGCGGCGATCCTCCGCCTCTCGACTCGACGTCAGCGGGCTCGAGGGAGTGCTGGCCGTCGATCCTGCGGCTCGTACCGCCGAGGTGCAGGGCATGACGACCTACGAGCACCTCGTCGACGCGACGCTGCCCCACGGCCTGATGCCGCTCGTCGTGCCGCAGCTCAAGACGATCACGCTTGGCGGCGCGGTCACGGGGCTCGGGATCGAGTCCTCGTCGTTTCGCAACGGCCTGGTGCACGAGTCGGTGCTCGAGATCGAGGTCCTCGCCGGCGACGGGCGGATCGTCGTCGCGCGGCCCGACAACGAGCACCGCGATCTCTTCTCCGGCTTCCCCAACTCCTATGGCACGCTCGGGTACGCGCTCAGGCTGACCATCGAGCTCGAGCCGGTGCGCCCGTTCGTCAAGTTGCGCCACGTCAAGTTCGGCGACCGGGGGGACTACTTCGCGACGATGCATGCGGTCGGCGCGGAGTGCTCGTACGCCGGCGAGCGAGTCGACTTCATCGACGGCACGGTGTTCGGCCGCGACGACATGTACCTGACGCTCGGGACCTTCGTCGGCGAGGCGCCCGCGACGAGCGACTACACGGGGATGGGAATCTACTACCGCTCGTTGCAGCGCCGGCAGGTCGATCACCTGACCGTCCGCGACTACCTCTGGCGCTGGGACACCGACTGGTTCTGGTGCTCGCGCGCGTTCGGCGTGCAGAACCCGCGCGTGCGGCGACTCGTCCCCAAGCGGTGGCTGCGCTCGGACTCCTACTGGAGGCTCGTCGACCTCGAGCGGCGCTATGGCCCGATGAGCCGGCTCGAGCGCCTGCGCGGACGTTCGCCCCGGGAGCACGTCGTCCAGGATGTGGAGGTGCCGATCGAGCGCGCGGCCGACTTCTTCGACTTCTTCGTGCACGAGATACCGATCGCGCCGTTCTGGGTCTGCCCGCTGCGCCAGCGCGACGCCGGCGCCCGGTGGGACCTCTACGCCCTCGACCCGGCGAAGACCTACGTCAACTTCGGCTTCTGGTCGACCGTGCCGCTCGAGAACGGCCGGCCCGACGGCACGCACAACCGCCGGATCGAGCGCGTGGTCGACGAGCTCGGTGGGCGCAAGTCTCTGTACTCGACGTCCTACTACGAGCGCGACGAGTTCTGGCGGCTGTACAACGGTCCCGCCTACGCAGCGCTCAAGGACGGCTACGACCGCGAACGACGTCTGCTCGACCTGTACGAGAAATGTGTCGAACGCGGGTAGAAGGAGGGTGATGCAGCTCGCGCAGGCCTTCGACCAAGTGACCGGCGCCCAGACCGGGATCGACTTTCGCGCCTACGACGGAAGCCGCTCCGGTCCGCCGGACGCCACGATCCGTGTCGAGCTCTTATCGCCGCGAGCGCTGCGCTACCTCGTCCAGGCCCGCAACGAGCTCGGGCTCGCGCGGGCCTACGTCTCCGCCGAGCTCGAGGTGCACGGCGACCTCCATGAGGCGCTGCGCCGGCTCTGGCGGGTCAACGAGGGCCTTTTGCCGTGGGCTGAGCGGCTTCGGTTGCTGCGCTCGGTCGGATGGGGAGCGCTCCGGCCCGTCGATCCGCCGCCGCAGGAGATCCGCCCCCGCGGTCGCCGGCACTCAAAGCGCCGCGACGCCGCCGCGGTATCCCATCACTACGACGTGTCGAACCGCTTCTACGAATGGCTCCTCGGTGCGTCGATGGCCTACACCTGCGCGGTCTACCCCGACCCCGACGCCACGCTCGAGGAGGCCCAGTTCGAAAAGCACGACCTCGTGTGCCGCAAGCTCGGGCTGCGCCCCGGGATGCGCCTGCTCGACGTCGGCTGCGGCTGGGGTGGCATGGTGTTGCACGCCGCGGAGCACTACGGGGTCGAGGTGCTCGGGGTGACCCTCTCGCGCCAGCAGGCGGAGGGGGGGCAGCGGGCGATCGCTTCGGCAGGGCTCTCCAGCCGGGCGGAGGTGCGGGAGCTCGACTACCGCGACGTCTCCGAGGGCGACTTCGACGCGATCGCCTCGATCGGCCTGACCGAGCACGTCGGCAAGGCCCAGCTCCCGTCCTACTTCGCCTTCCTGCACGGCAAGCTGGCCCCGCGGGGGCGGCTGCTCAACCACTGCATCACCCGGCCCGACGATCGCCAGCCGGTGCAGCTACGAGCCGGGTTCATCGACCGCTACGTGTTCCCAGACGGCGAGTTCATCGGCCCCGGGCACATCATCTCGACCATGCACGACGCCGGCTTCGAGCTACGGCACGAGGAGAACCTGCGCGAGCACTATGCGCGCACGCTCGCGGCGTGGGAGGACAACCTGAACGCCCACTGGGATGCGGCGGTCGCGGAGATCGGGGAGGGCCGGGCGCGGGTGTGGCGGCTCTACCTGGCCGGCTCACGGGTGAGCTTCGAGGACGATCGGATCGAGCTGCACCAGGTGCTGGGTGTCAAGACCGAGGGCGGGGAGGCGGGGATGGCGCTGCGGCCGGACTGGGAGCCCGCGGGGAAGGGGACCGACTTGCGGGAGCTCGCGGGACGCTGATCAGCTCGGCCACCGGAGTCGCGACCGTCAACCAACTTTCAGTTGCGAGCCTGCTCCGCGGCGGCGATCGCACCGGCGATCTGGCGGTAGACGGCCTCGTAAAGCGAAGCCGGGCCGCCGAACGGATCCGCGATGTGCAGGGGCCCCTCGTGGGCCAACGCGCCGAGCAGGTGGGTGCGCTCAGCGGCGCCGGAGTGGTGCGAGACGAGGGCCTCGTGGTTCTGCTCGTCGAAGACGAAGACCGCGTTCGCCTCTTCCACCATGCTCCGGGAGAGCACCCGGGAGCGGTGCGACGCCAGGTCGACGTCGAACATCTGCGCCGTCGCAAGGGCGAGCTCCGGCGGTCTCCGGCCGGAGACCGGGTAGTGGCCGGCTGAGACCGCATGCCGGCGACCAATCTGGCCCAGCGCGAGCCGCTCGGCGAATGGACTCCGACAGACGTTTCCCAGGCAGACGAACAGGAGGCTTTGGGCATCGCCCCATGCCCGCGTGGCCTCCCGCGTGAGCTCCTCGCGTGT
>JACCUC010000300.1 GCA_013812065.1 Thermoleophilaceae bacterium
CGTGAGCGACCTTCCGGGAGACCCCCCGCCGCAAAACTCGAGAGGTCGGCGGAGGGCACCACGGACGCTCACGGTCTCCGCCGCCACGCTCTGCGCGATGCTCGTCGTCGCCCTTCCCCTCTACGGACTGATCGAGGCGCTCGCCGCCTCGCCGGTCGCGACGGTCTCGCTGCTCGTGGTGCTCGCGGTCTTGGCCGCGCTGGCCGTGGCGATGCTCGCCTCGCTGCTCGTGGCCGTGGCGCCGGTCGCGGCGGTCGCGCTCGGGGCCGTGTGGCTCGGTCGTCACCTCGAGCGTCAGCGCGACCGAGGTCGCACTCGCTAACTTCGCCGCGGCGGCTCCACCTCGTCGGGGAGGTTTGTTCAGCCGAGCCCGACCCGGTGTCGCCACGCGTGGCGCGGCTTGAGCCTCGCGAAGGCGTAGCCCCCACCTCCGCCCAGCACCCCCACCGCCGCCGCCGCGCCCGCGATCCGCAGCCGCCGCCCGAGCTTCTCGAACCGCATGATCTGCCAGCCCTCAGTCCGGGCTACCTTCTCGAGCGCGGCGTCGGGGTTCACCGCCACCGGATGGCCGACGAGGCGCAGCATCGGCAGGTCGGAGGCGGAGTCCGAGTAGGCGTAGGAGGCCGACAGGTCCACGCCCTCGCGCTCGGCGACCTCCCGGATGGCGACCGCCTTGCCCTCGCCGTAGACGAACGGCCCGTCGGCACGGCCGGTGTAGACGCCGTCGCGGGACTCTGAGCGAGTACCGATCCCGGCGTCGAAGATCAGCACCCGGGCGAGCACGTCTGCGAGCTCCTGCGAGGCGGCGGTGACGAGGTAGGCGGGTCGACCGGCGTCCTGGTGCTCGTAGGCTGCGGTCAGGGTCTCCGGGTAGAGGTGAGGGAGGATGCCGGCGAGGACCTCGGGGCCGAGGCGGGCGAGGTCGATCACGCGATGGCCGGCGATCGAGTCGAGGACGCGCTCGCGCAGGACGCTGCTCTGCTCGTCCGTCGAGCCGCTGAGCCGGAAGCGAACGTTCGCCCACAGGTCACGGGCGAGCTGGCCACGGGTCAGCAACCCGCGCCGGTAGGCCGCTCGCCCGACGTGGATCGCGCTCGAGCCCTCGATCAGCGTCTTGTCGAGGTCGAAGAAGACCGCGCCGCCCCGCACCGGCGCTCCGGTTCCGGCCGGGGAGCCGAGGGCGGCTATCCGCCGTTCACCTCGACGATCATGGCGTCGCCTTGGCCGCCCCCCGAGCAGATGGCAGCGCATCCGAGACCGCCGCCGCGCCGGCGCAGCTCGTGGATCAGCGTCCCGACGATGCGCGCTCCCGACGCGCCGATCGGATGGCCGAGCGCGATCGCGCCGCCGTTCACGTTGACCTTGTCCTCGGGCACGCCGAGCATCCGCATCGAGTTGAGCGCCACCGAGGCGAAGGCCTCGTTGATCTCGAACAGGTCGATGTCGTCGACCGAGAGGCCGGCCTTCTCGAGCGCTGCCCTCGTCGCATTGGCCGGGGTTCGCGCGAGGTAGGCGAAGTCGTCGGCCACCGCGCCCGTGGCGACGATGCGCGCCAGGACCGCCTTGCCGTTGCGCTGTGCCCACTCCTCGGAGGCGAGCACGAGCGCCGCCGCACCGTCGTTGACCCCCGGAGAGTTGCCCGCGGTGTGCGACCCGCCCAGCGACAGCGGCTTGAGCTTGGACATCGACTCGAGCGATGCGTCGGAGCGCGGCCCCTCGTCGACCTCGACCTCCACCTCGCCCTTCTTGCGGTCCCTGATCGTGACCGGGACGATCTCCTCGGGCAGGCGGCCCTCGTCGATGGCGTCGGTGGCGAGCTCGTGCGAGCGCAGGGCGTACCTGTCCATGTCGGCGCGCGTCATCTCGAGCTCCTCGGCGACCTCGGACGCCTCGGGCGCCATCTGCTTGCCGGTGAAGGGGTTGCGCAGGCCGTCATGGGTCATGGAGTCGAGCAGCTTCGCGTCGCCCATGCGGTGTCCGAAGCGCCCCTCGGGCATCAGGTAGGGGGCCCTCGACATCGACTCCATGCCGCCCGCCACGGCGACCTCGAGATCACCGGCCCGCACGCCCTGGTCGATGATGCCGGCACTGCGCAGCCCCGAGGCGCAGACCTTGTTGATGGTCTCCGAGGGCACCTCCTTGGGGATGCCGGCCTTGATCTGCACCTGCCGGCTCGGGATTTGGCCCTGGCCGGCCTGGAGGACCTGACCGAACGCCATTCCCTCGACCTCGCCCGGCGCCACATCGGCGCGCTCGAGCGCGGCCTCGACGGCGCGGGCGCCGAGGTCGGTGGCGTCGAGCGAGGAGAGCGCGCCGCCGAGCTTGGCGAAGGGGGTGCGGGCGGCGCCGAGGACGACGGTCTTGGGCATTGGTGGGTGTGCCTCCTGGGCGTTCGGTCTGCGTCCGGTCGGAACCGAACGATATCCGTCGGCGCTCCGTAGACTGCCTGCGCCCATGCCGAACATCACCGTCAGCACCCGCCGAGGCGATCCCGTTCAGACCGAGGCCGACACCCGCGTGGTCGGCCTGTTCGAGGGCGAGGCGCTCGCCGAGAAGCGCCTGCAGGCACTCGTCGAGTCCGGTGAGGCCAAGGGCAAGCTCCAGAAGGTGGCGGTGACCCACGAGGAGGCGCCTGGCGGTGGGCTGCGCCGTGTCGTCGTCGCCGGGCTCGGCAAGCGGGACGAGCTCGGGCACGAGCGCGTCCGCGTGGCCGCGGCGGTGGCCGCCGGCCGCGCCCGGGACATCGGGGCTCGCGCGCTCTCGTGGGCGGCGCCCGACGAGACCGAGGGCATCCCCGAGGCGCTGGTCGAGGGCACGCTGCTCGCGCTCTACCGCTTCGACCGGTTCAAGTCCTCCGCTCCGGATGATGAGGATCCCTCCCGGATCGGCTCCCTCGAGGTGTGCGGGGAGAGCGACCTGAGCGAGGCCGTCGAGCGGGCGCGCGCGGTGGCCGTGGCCCAGAACGCCGCCCGCGACCTCCAGAATCTGCCCGCCAACGTGGCC
>JACCUC010000308.1 GCA_013812065.1 Thermoleophilaceae bacterium
CTACCCGACCGACCCCTCCATCTCGAGCTGGATCAACCGGTTCAGCTCGACCGCGTACTCCATCGGGAGCTCCTTGGTCACCGGCTCGATGAAGCCGTTGACGATCATCGAGGCCGCCTCCTCCTCGCTGAGCCCGCGGCTCTGGAGGTAGAAGAGCTGCTCGTCGGAGATCTTGCCGACGACGGCCTCGTGCGCGACGGTGACGTGCGGGTTCTGGATCTGGATGTCGGGCCAGGTGTCAGAGCGCGACTCGGGGTCCATCATCAGCCCGTCGCACTGCACGCGCGCCTTCGAGCCCTGGGAGTTGTGGCCCATGCGCACGAGGCCGCGGTAGCCCATCACGCCGCCGTCCATGGAGATCGACTTGGCGAGGATGTTCGAGGTCGTGTTCGGGGCGAGGTGCATGACCTTGGCGCCGGTGTCCTTCCACACGTTACCCGAGGCCACGCCGACGTTCAGATGGTCGGCCCGCGCGCCCTCGCCCATCAGGAACGAGCCGGGGTAGAGCATCACGAACTTGGCGCCCATCGAGCCGCCGACCCACTCGACGGTGCCCTCGGCGTCGACCATCGCGCGCTTGGTGTTGAGGTTGTAGACGTCCTTCGACCAATTCTGGACGGTCGTGTAGCGCGCCTTCGCGCCCTCCTTGACGAAGATCTCGACGACGGCCGAGTGCATCGAGTTGACCGAGTAGGTCTGCGCGGTGCAGCCCTCGATGTAGTTCACCTCGGAGCCCTCGTCGGCGATGATCAGGGTGTGCTCGAAGGTGCCCTCGCCGGCGCCCTCCATGCGGAAGTAGGCCTGAAGCGGCAGGTCGACCTTGACGCCCTTGGGCACGTAGAGGAACGAGCCGCCCGACCATACTGCCCCATGCAGCGCCGAGAACTTGTTGTCCTGCGGCGGCACGCACTTGGTCATGAAGTAGGGCTCGACGAGGTCCGGGTACTCGGTGACCGCCGTGTCCATCGAGCAGAAGAGGATCCCGAGGTCGGCGTACTCCTTCTTGAGCCCCTCGTAGACGGGCTCCTGGCGCCACACCCCGACGACCCCCGCGAGATGCTCGCGCTCGGCCTGGGGGATGCCGAGCGCCTCGTAGGTCTCCTTCATCTCGGTCGGAACGTCGTCCCACGAGTCGTAGCGGCCCGCGGTGGGCGGTGAGTAGAGGACGAGCTCGTCGAGGTCGAGCCCCGAGAGGTCGACGCCCCACGTCGGGACCGGCTTGCGCTCGTAGATCTCGGCCGACCTGCGACGCTTCTCACGCATCCAGTCGGGCTCGCCCTTGACCTTCGACAGCTCCTCGACCACCTCGGGCGAGATGCCCTTGCGCGCGACGAGCTGACCCTGCTCGTCCTCCTCGATCGCGCTCGGCTTGGCGATCCGGGGGTTCTCGGTGATGGCCATGGTGTAAATCCTCGCTACGGGGTCGGAAATCCAGTGGGGATTCTAGCGAGTACGGGCGCTGTACCGACCAGGGCAAGGCTCATTCGCCCGGTTCCCACCTCTCCGGCGCCAATTCGAAGCCCTCGAACTCGAACGCGGGGCCGACCGTGCAGCCCACGAGCGTCCAGGCCCCCCGGGTCTCGGCCGACTGCCAAGCCCCCGCGCGCACGGTGACCTGCGGCTGCTCGCCGGTCGCGAGGTCCGCCCCGAGCAGGTGGGTTCTCAGGCTTCGACCGTCCTCAGAGATCGAGAGTGCGAGCGGCGCTCCGGCGTGGAAGTGCCAGATCTCCGCGGCGTCGACGCGGTGCCAGGCCGAGACATCGCCGGCCTCGAGCAGGTAGAGAATCGCGGTCATGGCTCCGCGCCCGCCGCCGGCGGGCAGATGGCGGAAGGTCTCGCGGAAGCGGCCGCCCTCGGGGTGGGGCAGCAGATCGAGGCGCTCGATGACCTCGGCGGCGTCCATCGGCTCGCGAGCCCGCACGGGGCTACCCGGAGCCGCCGCCGTCCGGATCCGCGAGCACGCCCTGGAGAGCGACCCGCAGGGTCGCCCGCTTGGCTCGGCGCGCGCTCCACTCGGTTCCGGCACGCAGGTGGACATAGGTCCAGCCGACGAGGTTGAGCAGCACGGTCGCGGTCTCGGGGGCGTCGGTCTGGCGCAGCGAGCCGTCGCCGGCGCCGTCGCGCAGGAGCCGTTCGAGGGGCTCGGTGAAGGTGCGACGGACGGCGTCCTCCTCATCGCTCAACGGCTCGGCGAACGCGCCTCCGATGCGCTCGCCGAGGACGAGCAGGAGCTCGAGGCCCTCCTCGGCCACGTCGCACAGAGCGCCGAGGGCGCGCCGGAGTCGCTCGGCGCCCGAGCCCCGCGCCGTCAGAGCCGGCCACATGGCGCGCCGGTAGTCGTCGAGCAGCCGGGTCGCGAGCGCGGCGAGCAGGGCCTCGCGGGTGACACCGCGCCGGTAGAGGGTCACGCGCGATAGCCCGGCCTCCTCGGCGATGCGCTCGAGGGTCGCGCGCGCGCCCCCGTGGCGCTCGAGGGCCCGGCGCGCGGCGGCGAGAAGCTCGTCGTCGAGCGGGGAGGGGGTCGAGACGGGCGGGGGTGCGGTCGCAGGCGCCCGCGCGCCTTCGTCTGGATGCTGAGCTACCATGACGAAACGTGAAGGTTGCAGAAACGCAACATCATAGTAAGGGTACCCTAACACGTGCCCGGCGACGCTGGCGTGAGGCCGGCGAACGCAAACGCCTCCTGCGCGTCGTACAGCCGGCGCTGATCGGGCTGATCGACGGGACGATCTCGACGCTGGCACCGATCTTCGCCTCCGCCTACCTCGTCGGGTCGAAGGGCGCGTTGCTCGTGGGCCTCGCGGCCGCGGTCGGCGCGGCGATCAGCATGGGAATGTCCGAGGGGCTCTCCGACGACGGGACGCTCACGG
>JACCUC010000318.1 GCA_013812065.1 Thermoleophilaceae bacterium
GGCTTGGGCAGAGAGAGCGCGCGCGCCCGCGCGCCCGCGATGGCGCCCGCGTAGGCGAGCCCCGCGAGCAGGCAGACGGCGAGCGCGATCAAAGCGAACGACCGGCCCTGGGCGGCGGCGAGGGCCGGCGGAGCGTCGCCGCCCTCGATGACGGCGTCGTGTGTGGTCAGGATGGCCACGAGCACCGCCGAGCCCGCGCCCGCGAACACCGCGGCCCCGACCGCCGCCGCACGCGGCCGGGCGAGCACGAGTAGCACCGCGACCCCCACAACTGCCGCTCCGATCGCCCCGCGCGAGTTGGTGAGGAAGATCGCGGCGCTCAGCGCGGGCACCACCCCCACGGCGAGCCCGCGGGCGACGAGCGACCGGGCGGCGACCGCGGTGCGCAGGAGCAGGGGGAGCCCCATGGCGAGCATCACGCCGAGCGCGTTCCAGTACCCGAACGGGAAGGCCAGGCGCGCCGGCCCGGTAACCCGCAAGGCCTCCTCGTCTCCTCCGGGCAGGCCCGGGAAGGTCCGGCTCGTCAGCGCCAGCAGCCCGACCGCGGCGATGCCGATGGCGAGCCCGTCGGCCCAGCCGGTCAAGTTGTCGCGCGTGCCGGCGAGCACGGCCAGGATGAAGACCCCGAGGTAGAGCGCGACGCGGTCGAACTCGACGAAGGTCCGCTCCGGGCTCAGCGACCAGGCGAGCGACAGTGCGGCCAGTACGCCGAGGCTGGCCAAGAGCCCCCCGGTGAGATAGGCTTCGCGCGTCGGGCGTCGAAAAGGAAGCAGTGCGAGGCCCAGCCCGATGATGATCGCCCACCAGACGGCGACCGCGAGGATTCCCCTCGCGGTGAGCGCGTAGGCGCCATCGGCGAGGGCGAGCCCCAGAACGGCCATCGCAACAACGGCCGTGGGCGCGTGTTTGAGAGTGGGGTTGCTCATCGACTCGATAAACCGAAATTCAGGAGGAAAGTAGTGTCAGCTATATCGCTTAGACCCGGGAAGCCCGTTGTGCTCCCCGTTCTGCTCGCCTCCCTGGTGGGGCTGATGGTCCTCGCGCCCGGCGCCTTCGCCCAGTCCGGAGAAGATCCGTACGGCTGTGGCTTCGGTGGTTGCGCCGACGGCGGAGGCAGCTCCGACGGTAGCGGCTCCGCCGGCGGTGGCTCGGCCAGCGGCTCGGGCCTCGGCCCCAGCCCCGGGACGGCCGACGCGGGCGCTGCGAGTGGCGGCTCCGGTGCGGACTCGGGCGGCGGCTCTGGCTCTGACTCTGGCGGCTCGGGCTCGGACTCGGGCAGCGGCGGCTCGAGCGGCTCCGGATCGGGTGCCGATTTCGCGGAGGCCGGCGGCAAGAAGGGTCTCTCGGTCGGCGAGCTGCTCTCGGGCACCGGCGGAGGCAAGCCGAAGCCGGCCGCCACGACGACGGCCGGCACCCGCGCCGGACAGGCGGTGGGTGAGAACGGCGGCCTTTCGGGCGTGGTCTGGCTGGTGATCGCACTCGGTGCGATCACCGCGGTCGCCGGGGGCGGCGTGGCCGTCCGCCGGCGCCAGGCACGCGCGGGCTACCTGGACCGCTAGGCGGAACGATCGATACCGGACCGAGGCCCGGCGGGGGCGACGCGCTCCCCGCCGGGCCTCTTTCGTTGGCCGGGCCGGACCGAGGAGGAGAGGGATGAGCACCTCGCAGCCCACCACGCGGATCGACGAGGTGGTCGACGGGATCTACCGGATCGCGACCTACATGCCGGAGTTCGATCTGGGCTTCAACCAGTTCCTGATCGACGACGAGCGCTCGGCGCTGCTCCACACGGGGCCGTACCCGATGTACGAGGCCGTGCGGGGAGCGGTCGCGGAGGTGCTCGACCCGTCCCGTCTCGAGTACGTCGCGCTGCTGCACTTCGAGGCCGACGAGTGCGGCGGCATGGATCGCTTCGCCGCCGAGGCGCCGGAGTCGACGCTGATCGGCAGCGCACTGTCGATCGGCCTCAACCTGTCGGGCTGGAACTACGCCGGCAAGGTCCAGGGCTTTGCGGACGGAGAGGTGCTCGACCTCGGCCGGCATAAGCTCCGCTTCCTCGAGACCCCGCACGTCCACCACTGGGACTCGATGATGCTCTTCGAGGAGACCACCCGCAGCGTCTTTCCCGCCGACCTCTACATGCAGCCCGGAGACCAGCCGCCGATCGTCGAAGAGGACCTCGGTGACGCCATGTGTGAGCTGTACCGCGAGTCCGGCATCTTCGCCCACGAGCAGCCCGTGCGGGCGGTCGTGGATCGCCTCGAGACCCTCGACCCCGAGTGGATGCACACGATGCACGGCGGCACGATCACCCGCGAGGCCCTCCCCCGCTACACGCGCGCCCTGCGCGAGCAGGAGTTCGGCTATGAGGGCCGGCTCCTCGGGCGCGACGTCGTGGCGCCGGAGGACGTCGTCCCGGGGATCGGCGTCCCGCCGGCGTAGGTCGTTGCCGCGTGCCTGTGGGCGACCGATGATCGCCGGAGCCCACGCCATCGTCTTCGCCGAGGACGCCGAGCGGGCGCGCGCGTTCTTTCGCGACGTGCTCGAGCTCGAGTCAGTCGACGCGGGCGACGGGTGGCTCATCTTCAGGCTGCCCCCGGCCGAGCTCGCCTGCCATCCCGGACCCGGGTGGGGGGTCGAGGTCGGCCACCAGGTGCTCTTTCTCATGTGCCACGACGTGCATGCCACGGTCGCCGAGCTCGAGCGCAAGGATGTCGAGTTCGTGGCCCCGATCACCGACGAGGGCTACGGGCTGGTCACCCGCTTCAAGGTCCCCGGCGCCGGCGAGCTCGGCCTCTACGAGCCGCGGCACGCGAGCCCGCTCGAGGAGTTCAGCGGCGGCTGAGCCGCTCGAGCCGATCCACGATCTCCCGCGCGATGGCGAGGCAAGCCGTCGCGGCCGGCGACGGAGCGTTGCGCACGTGCAGCGCGCCCCCGGCCTCCGAGAACACGAAGTCGTCGACGAGGCCGCCGTCGCGGGCGAGCGCCTGGGCCCGTACGCCGGCAAAGGCCGGCTCGAGGTCGTCGGCGCTCAGCTCGGGCACGAACCGGGCGGCCTCGGCGGCGAGCGCGCGGCGGCTCGCGGCGTGGTGGAC
>JACCUC010000319.1 GCA_013812065.1 Thermoleophilaceae bacterium
CCGGCGGTCAGCGAGCCGTTCGAGCCGCCCGAGCTCGAGCCTGCCGCCGGGCCGCGGATCGGCGAGCCGGCCTCGGCCGCCGGCGAGGTCGACCTTGGCGCGGCGCCCGACGAAGCGGACTTCGACGACGCCGCGGTCGAGCTGGAGCCGGAGCTCGAGGCCGACACCCCGACCCCTGAGCCTCCGGCGGACGAGCCGCACCCGGGACCGCGATAGCTCGCCGCGGCGTCTACGCCGGGTTGCGCGCCGAGAGCAGCAGGTTGTAGAAGACGGTGGCGGGCAGCCGAGGCTCGAGCACCGCTCGGTCGAGGCGCTTCAGCGTCAAGTAGCCGCGGTAGGCCCACTGGTACCAGAGCCAGGGCAGCTCGTCGGGAGCCGCCGTGCTCTCGAGCGTGCGGTTCGCCCAGCCGAACCAGCTCGCGGCGAGCTCCTCGCCGGTGACGCGCACGTTCTCGAGCTCGGCTCGCCGCGCGTGGCGAACGAGGTCTCCGGGCCTGAAGGCGTGCACGTCGACGATCCGTTCGAGCCCGTCTTCCTCGCTGGCGGCGTCGTGGTGACCGCTCTTGTCGATCGCCCCGTTCGCCCCGCCGTTTTGGCGCGGCGGCGCGCCCAGGATTCTTCGCCACGCCGGCGCGGCGAGCAGCGCAGCCCGCTTCGGGACGGCGGCCAGACGATCGCCGTGGTATGAAGGCTCGCCGCAGAAGGCGAGCGTGCCGCCCGGGCGCAGGACGCGGGCGAGCTCGGCGAAGGCAGCGTCGAGGTCGGGCAGGTGGTGGAGCACCGCGTGGCCGAAGACGAGGTCGAACGACCCGTCCGGAAACGGCAGCCGGCTGGCCTGGGCGACCACGGTCTCGACCTCGAGCCGAAGCTCGGCGGCCGACGACTGCAGGGCGCCGAGCATGCCCGAAGAGATGTCGGTCGCCACCGCTTCTTCGATCACCCCGGCGCGCAGCAGGTTGAGCGTGAAGTAGCCGGTGCCGGCACCGACCTCGAGCGCGCGCCCGAAGCGCGGCTCCGACCCGCCGAGCGCTCGCCGGAGCTTGCCGACGGTCTGGCGCTGGGCGAGGGCGTCGTAGACGATCCCCCACTTGGCGTCGTAGGTGTGGGCGGCGAGGTCGTGGTAGCGGGCGTTGGCGTGCTTGACGTCGTCAGGAGTCGTCGAAGCAGGCATGGCGGCGGGCATCATAGGCGGGCGCCCCTCCTATACTGCCGCCGCCTTGAGCGCGCCCGCCGCCGAGCACGTCCAGCGCGACCAGCCGCCCGGCGTCCCTCCCCTCGCCCTCACCGGCGAGCGCACGCTCCCCGACGTTCCAGCCGAGAACTACTGGTTTCGCCGCCACCTCGCCGTCTATCGCTGGATCGCCCGGCGCAGCGCGGGCCTCGACGTCGTCGACCTCGCCTGCGGGGAGGGATACGGGACCGCGACCCTCGCCGAGCGGGCAGCGCAGGTCGTCGGCGTCGACGCCAACCCCGAGGCCCACGCGCACGCGCGGCTCAAGTACTCGCGACCGGGGGTGCGCTTCGTGCGCGACCTGCTCGAGCGCTTCGACGAGCCCTGCGACGCGGTCGTCTTCCTACAGACCATCGAGCACGTCCAGAGCCCCGACGAGGTCCTGACGCACGTCCGCGACCTCCTGCGCCCGGGCGGAGTCGCCTACGTGTCGACGCCGAACGTGCTCACGCTCGCCCCGCCCGGCGCCGAGCGCTCGGACAACCCGTGGCACATGCGCGAGTACCGCGCCGATGAGCTTCGTACGCTGTGCTCCGCGGCCTTCGCTCACGTCGAGCTGCTCGGCCTCTTCCACGCGCGGCGCCTGCGCGCCCACGAGCTGGCACTGCGGCTCGGGTGGGAACGGATCCACGCCCGGCTCGGTCTCACGAAGCCCTTCTACGACCGCTTCACCCCGGCGATCTCGGAGCGCGACTTCGCGCTGCGCCCCGAGTCCGAGGGCGCCGACCTCGACCGCTCGCTCGACCTCCTCGCCGTGCTGCGGACGTGAGCGAGCGCGGCGCGCTCGCGCTCGTCCTTCACTCCCACATGCCCTACGTCGAGGGCTTCGGGACGTGGCCGTTTGGCGAGGAGTGGTTATGGGAGGCGCTGGCGACCGTCTACCTGCCGTTGTTGGACGTGCTCGAGGCCGCGCCGGTGACGCTCGGCGTCACCCCCGTCCTGTGCGACCAGCTCGAGACGCTCACCGGCCCCGCCGGCGAGCGCGTGCTCGCCTTTCTGCAGGACATCCGTGCGCCGATCCACGCCGAGGACGCGGTCGGGCTCGACAGGGCTGGCGAGCGCGCGGCGGCGGCCGAGATCCGCCGGGCCGCCGGCGACTACGTGCAGGCCGAGCGTGCTTTCGCGGCGCTCGGAGGAGATCTGCTCGGCGCCCTTCGGGACCTCGACGGCCCGGAGCTCATGGTCTCGTCCGCCACCCACGCCGTTCTCCCGCTGCTCGCCACCACCGGCGGCCGCCGCCTCCAGGTCGAGGCCGGCGCGGCCTCCCACGCGCGCCGCTTCGGCCGCCGCGCCGAGGCCTTCTGGCTCCCCGAGTGCGCCTACGAGCCGGGCCTCGAGGTCCTGCTCGCCGAGCAGGGGGTGCGGGAGTTCTGCGTCGATCAGACCGATGCGCTCGGGCTCGGCGCCCTCGAGCAGCTCGAGCCGGTGGCGACCGCGGCCGGGCCGGTCGCGGTTCCGATCGACTGGGCGACCGTCGGCCCGGTCTGGGACGAGCACGCCGGCTATCCCACGCATCCGACCTACCGCGACTATCACCACCGGACGACCTTCGACCTGAGGCCCTGGGCGATCTCCGGCGCCGCCTACGACCACGCCGCCGCGCGGGCGGTGGCCACCGAGCACGCCCGCGACTTCCTGCGCCGCGCCGGCGCGCGGCTCGAGGCCTACCGGGTCGAGCGGAGTCGCCCGGGCCTCCTCTGCTGCCCATTCGACACCGAGCTCCTCGGCCACTGGTGGTACGAGGGACAGACCTGGCTTGCGACCGTGCTCTCCGAGGCGCCGGCCCACGGCGTCGACCTGCTGCCCCTCTCGCGGGCCCTCGAACGGGTCGAGCCCGTGGCCGGGCGAGAGGTCGCCGCCTCGACTTGGGGCGTACCGAAGGACCTCACGACCTGGGACTCCCCGCGGGTCGCCGAGCTCGCGGTCGCCGCGCGTCGGGCAGAGCTCGACCTCGTGGCCGCGGCGACGAGCCGGAAGGGATCGCTCCGCGCCGCTCCCGCTCTCTTGCGCGCCGCTCGCGAGTTGCTCGCCCTCCAGTCGAGTGACTGGGCGTTCATCACAACCCGACAGCGCGCCGCCGATTACCCGCTCGAGCGCGCGCGTGGCCACGCCCGCGAGCTGGACGCCGCGCTCGGCGCCGCTCTGGCAGACTCGGGCTCCGAGGTCGACCCGAAGGTCCGCAACCTCGCCCCCGAGCTCGACCTCCGCCCGCTGCTCGTTCCCTAGCAGCGGCAGGTCGGTCCCCTTCAAACCCAATGCGCGTCCTCGTCCTCTCCTGGGAGTACCCACCGCTCATCGAGGGCGGTCTCGCACGCCACGTGCGAAAGCTCTCGGAGGGACTCGTGGCGCTCGGCGTCGAGGTCCACGTGCTCACACGCGGCCACGAGGAGTCGCCTCCCGAGGAGGAGGTCGCCGGGGTGCTCGTCCACCGCGTGCGCGAGCCCGAGCGCCCGCGCGACCTCGGTGAGTTCGTGACCTGGGTCGAGCACATGAACGCCGACATGCTCGCCGCGGGGGTCGAGCTCGGCGACCGCTTCGAGTTCGACGTCGTCCACGGTCACGACTGGCTGGTCGCGGTCGCCGGCGATCACCTCGCCAGGCGCTTTCGGGCGCCGCTCGTCACCACGATCCACGCCACAGAGTACGGCCGCCACCAAGGCTGGGTCGACCAGCACCCCCAATCGCACATCCATGGGGTAGAACGCTGGATGGCCAACCGCGCCGAGCGCGTCGTCACCTGCTCGGCCTACATGCGCGAGCACGTGGCCGACGTCTACGGCCTCGAGGAGGAAGGGATCGCGGTCGTGCCTAACGGGATCGACCCGGCCGAGCTCGTCCCGGTGGCCGACCTCGGCGAGCTGCGGGCTCGCTTCGCCGCGCCGCACGAGCGGCTCGTCCTCCTCGTCGGCCGGCTCGTCTACGAGAAGGGCTTCCAGCTCGCGCTCGAGGCCCTGCCCGGACTGATCGAGCGCCTCGGCGACGTCCGCTTTCTCGTGGCCGGCTCGGGGACGCACGAGGCCGAGCTCCGCGGTCAGGCCCGGGAGCTCGGCCTCGACCTCCACGGTACGTTCCTCGGCTGGATCGGCGACGACGTCCTCCACTCCCTCTACCGCATCGCCGACCTCACCGTGGTGCCCTCGATCTATGAGCCCTTCGGACTCGTCGCCCTCGAGGCCATGGCCTCGGGTTGCCCCTGCCTGGTCGCCGACACGGGGGGGTTGCGCGAAGTGGTGCCCAACGAGGACGTCGGCCTGCGCTTTCGCTCGCGCGACCCGGAGTCGCTGGCGGCGCTGGCGGAGCGAATCCTCAACGAGCCACAGCTGCGCGAGCGGCTCGTGGCCGAGGCCTCCGAGCACGTGTTGAGCTTCGACTGGGCCGACGTGGCGAAGCAGATCGCGGCCGTCTACAGCGAGGTCGCGGGGAGGGGCGTGGGGGGAGGCAGGAACCCGCTCGCATTCTCGGCGGGACCGGAGTGATCCGGGATCTCGGCCGCTGTCACTTCCACCGCATTCGCGCCGGCGCCTCGCGCATGCGGACGATCCGCGCCGGGGACCCCGCCACCACCGCGTTGTCGGGAACGTCCCGCGTGACCACCGCGCTCGCCCCCACGATCGCGTTGTCGCCCACCGTGACGCCCCGCAGGATGCAGGCGCCATAGCCGACCCACACGTTGTTGCCCACGCGGACGTCGCGCTTGTAGATCCCCTGCTCGCGGACCGGGCGCTCGACGTCGACGACTACGTGGTCGAAGTCGATCAGCATCACGCGGTCGGCGATCACGCACTCGCGCCCGATCGACACGCGCTGGTAGGCGGAGATCGTGCACTCCTGCCCGAGCACGGTCTTGGCTCCGATCGAGACGACTCCCTCGTGGGCGCGGATCTTCGTGCCGTAGCCGATCCAGGACCAGCGCCCGAGCTCGACCCGCGCCCGGGGGCCGATCTGGAGGGTCACTCGCGGACCGATGAAGGCCAGGCCGTCGAGCTCGAGGCGCCGGCCTGCGGGCGAGAGCCAGCGGCGGCGGGCCAGACGGACGACGAGGCGCGCGTACCTTGGGGTGAGCATCCCGTTGCGACGCATGAACCGGGCGATGGTGAGGACGCCCGCGCGGCGCGGCTCGGGCGCGGACCGCAGCTCATGCGGCGCGTCGGAGGGTCGCGGTGCGGCGAGGGCGTCGGTCTGCGGGGCGGCCATCGCTGAGGGCGATGTTATTGGCGATCGGGGCGGGGCGAAATGATCGCTACGGCTTGCAAACCGCCCGCTGCCGTGACCATAGTGAGTCCTCGATGGCCCGTTCGTCTCCATCCCTCGCCCTCGTCGTGCTCGCGTTCGGCTTCGCCGCCGCAGCAGCGGCCCTCGTCCTGCCGTCACCCGGCGAGGGTGGGTCGACCGCCCCCGAGCGCCGTCCCGACCTGGTCCAGCGCACGCCGAGCGACGTCCGGACGCGCGAGACTTCCCGCGGCTTCTTGATCGGCTTCGACTCGGCCGTCGAGAATCACGGCGACGGCCCGCTGCGCGTCAACGGCAGGCGCTTCTCCGGCCAGCGAGACATGACCGCCGATCAGCTCATCAAGCGCACCGACGGCTCGGTCGCTCGCATTCGCGGAATCGGGACGATCCGCTACACGCACTCCGGCGGGCACGACCACTGGCACCACCTCTTCTTCGATCGCTACGAGCTGCGCCGCGCCTCCGACCACCGGCTCGTTCGCCCCGACCGTAAGACCGGCTTCTGCCTCGGCGACCGCTACGACTCGGATCGCAGCTTCGCCAGCAAGCCGCCGCGTGCGGTGATCACCGGCAGCTGCCTACTCCACGAGCCCGGGGCCCGCTCGGTGGCGATGGGCATCTCGGTCGGCTACGGCGACGACTACCGCGCCTACCTCGAGGGCCAGTCGATCGACGTCACCAGCCTTCCCGCCGGCCGGTACGAGCTCGTCCACCGGGTCAACGGGAACCGACGGCTGCGTGAAACCCGCTACTCCAACAACGCGGCGTCGGTGCTGGTCCGGCTGAGCTGGCCGAACGGCTCTGACGACCGCCCGGCGGTCGACGTGCTCAAGCGCTGCCCGGGTCGCGGGCGCTGTCTGCTCTGAGCCGCGCCCGGGGCCCCGCCCCGCGACGCGGACCTCGCCTCCTACCATCCTCGGCGCCATGTCCATTCCCGGACGCACCGACGCCGACCTGTCCGAGCGCCTGCTCGCCGGCGACAAGCGCGCCCTCGCGCGCGGGATCTCGCTGGTCGAGGACGACGATCCCGAGGGCTGGGCGCTCGTACAGGAGGTCTACCCGCGGACGGGCCGGGCCGAGGTCACCGGCTTCACCGGCCCACCGGGAGTCGGTAAGTCGACGCTCATGGCCGCGCTCGTGCGCCACGCCCGCGGGCGCGAGCGCCAGGTCGCCGTGCTGTCGATCGACCCTTCCTCGCCGTTCACCAAGGGTGCCCTGCTCGGCGATCGCATCCGCCTGTCGGAGCACTTCCTCGACGCCGGCGTCTTCATCCGCTCGATGGCGAGCCGGGGATCGCTCGGAGGGCTGTCGGAGGCGAGCCTCCAGGCCGCGCTGCTGATGGACGCCTCGGGCAAGGATGAGGTCCTGCTCGAGACCGTCGGCGTCGGGCAGGCCGACGTCGACATCATCGACCACGCCGACACCGTGGTGCTCGTCCTCCAGCCCGGCTCGGGCGACTCGATCCAGGCGCTCAAGGCCGGCATCATGGAGATTCCCGACGTGATCGTCGTAAACAAGTCAGACCACCCGCTCGCCGACACCATGGTCCGCGAGATCCGCGGGATCCTCTCGCTCGCGCCGGAGGGCAGCTGGCGGATACCGATCGTGCGCACCGAGGCCGCCGCCGACAAGGGGATCGACGAGCTCGTCGAGAAGATGGGCGAGCACCGCGAGCACATCGAGGCCGAGGGCACGCTCGCCGAGCGCCGCCGGCGCAACCTCGAGAACGAGGTCATGACGCTGGCCGCGGTGCGGCTGCGGAGGCGGCTCGAGGAATCGACGCGCGACGACGCCGGGGTGCGCGAGCTGCTCGAGGAGGTGGTGGCGCGGCGAGTGGATCCGGCGACGGCGGCGGCGCGGCTGCTCGAGCGGGAGACGTAGCGTCCGCGTCGACGGGCTGCTCGTCTACAGGTCCGCGGGGCGCAGGACCTCTACGACGCGACCGGCACCGCGACGGAGGCGCTCGTCGGCGGTCAGGAGGCGACATCCGAGCAGGCGCGCGAGTGCGACGTATTCGGCGTCGTAGGTCTTGGCCCACCCGAGCCGGTTCGCGATCTCCCAGGCCGTAGGACCGAGAGCATCGGGACGCTCGCACCGGATGGGCGCGGTGGCCATGCGTTCGTGGGCGAGCTCGCCGGCGCGCGCCGACCACGCGCCCCTCCACGTGGCCTCGTGAAGGCTCGAGCGAGTCTCCGACCACAGGAGGGGCGGACCGACGAGATCCTCCCCGCCGAGAGGCCGGAAGCCGTCGCGGGCGGCGCAGGCGTCGAAGGCCACGCTCGCGTCGATGACGAGCGTCAACGGCCCTGCCGTGAGAGGCGGATGAGCTTGACGACGTCCGGCATCGGCTCACCCGTGGCCGTCGTCCGCCACTCCTCTGGGAGCGGACCGGTCTCCCAGCCGCTTCCGACCTGGTCGACGTCCTCCTCCCGAACGAGATACTGGGTGCCGACCCGCTCGGAGGGCAACTTGCCCGAGCGGATCCAGCGACGGACTGTCTCCGGGTTGCGTCCCGTGCGCTTGGCGGCCTCTGGCACAGTAAGCATACGAGTAGTAGGATACTACTACAGTCTGAGGCCCGGGCCGACCTGAGGTCATGCTCCCAGCGCCTCGGCATCACGATCTGGTGGATCTCGTGGGTGCCTCACTGATGGGCGAGCCGCCCGGTCTCGAGTTTCGCCTGCGCAGCGGCGAGCGACGCCTGCCGGCGGGCGCCGCATGGGGGTGGACCTCACACGCGTGAGACCTCCCGCGCCAGGAAGGAAGACATTTGCAGGCAAACTCTCTACACTGCGCCGCTGTCCAACGCAGTCTGCCGAATTCCTGCTGCTCCGTGCGTCAGGGAACGGGGGAACCGATCGGACCGGCCGAGCCGGTCCATGGGGCGAGTTGCCGCCGGTGTGCGGCATAGCGCGTTCTCTTCGCGCGAGCCCGTCAGCTAACCCCGTAGGCGCCAAAGAGAGACGAATAGGAGAGCCCCGTGGTTCCCACAACG
>JACCUC010000012.1 GCA_013812065.1 Thermoleophilaceae bacterium
TCGATGGGCCGCCAAGCGGAGCTCGATCTCATCGTGGTCGGCGGGGGGATCGTGGGTCTTTCGACCGCGGTCGCGGCGCAGGATCGCGGCCTCGCGGTGCTCTGCTTCGAGGCGGCCCGCCCAGGCGCCGGCCAGTCCGCGGGCCGGACGCGCATCTTTCGTCACCGCCACGAGCGGCCGGAGCTCGTCGAGCTGGCGGTGCGCGCACGGCGGGAGTGGGAGCGCTGGGAGATGCGGCTGGGGCACAGGCTGGTCGGCGACGAGGGCGCGCTGATGGCAGGGCCTGACCTCGAGGACCATGCCCATCGCTTCGAGGCCGCGGACGTCGAGTACGCGGAGGTCGACCCCTCCGCGCAGCGGCGTGCGCTCCCGATCCTCGCCTCCCTCGGCGAGACCGCGCTCCTGGACCCGAAAGGCGGCGCGATCCGCATCCGCGACGCCGTCGAGGCACTCGTCGGGTGGCTGGGCGAGCGGCTGGTACTCGCCGAGGTGCTGGGCCTGGAGCAGGCGGACGGCGGTCTCGAGGTCCACACGTCCGAGGGCATATGGCGGGCCCGTCGGACCGTCGTCTGCGCCGGTTCCGGCACCGACAGGCTCGCTCGGCCGCTCGGTCTCGAGCTTCCGGTGAGGCACGGCTGCCAGCTGCGGGCGACGTTCGGCGTCCGTGAGGGGCTCGCCGGCGAGCGCCTCGCATGCCTGCTCGACCGTCGCGACACGGCTGCGAGCGGCGTCTACGCCTCGCAGTGCGAGGGAAGACCCTGCTACACCGTCGGGCTGCACTCGAGCGAGGTGGACCTCCCCGACGGCACCGCGCCGATCCCGCCCGCCGAGTCGCTCTCGCCCACCGTCGAGCGCACCTCCCGCTACGTGGCCGAGAACCTCCCCGGCCTCCACCCCGAGCCCGTCGAGCTGCGCCTGTGCCGGACCACCAAGCTCCCCTGGGGCAACGACGCCTTCGCGGCGTGGCGGCAGGGTCCGGTGACCGTCTTCGCGGGCAACAACGTGTTCAAGTTCGCGCCGGTGATAGGACCCTTGCTCGTGGACTCCGCGGTGTCCGACGACGTGGCTCCCGAGCTGGCCGTGCCCGCGGAGGTGCCGGCGTAAGGGCGTCCGAGGGTGGCGGGCGGAAGGTTCGGCAGCGATCGCCGGGGGGAACCACCACTACAGGGATCAACGCATCGAGATGGAGGACGATATGACCCACCAAGAGCACGAGCAGCCACTCGACGGCAAGCGCGCGGCGGTCGCCGTCGGCCCGCTGTTCGAGGACATCGAGGCCCTGTATCCGCTCTACCGCCTCCGCGAGGCCGGCGCCGAGGTGCAGGTCATCGGCTCGGAGGCCGGCACCACGCTCCCGGGCAAGAAGGGCGACCAGATCGAGACCGAGCTAGCGGCCGGCGACCTCTCGGCCGACGACTTGGACCTGCTCGTGATCGCCGGCGGCTTCGGGCCCGACAAGCTGCGTACGGACGAAGGCCTGCTCGGGCTCGTGCGCGGCCTCCATGACCAGAGCAAGCCGATTGCGTTCATCTGCCACGGGGGCTGGGTCCCGGCATCGGCCGACATCGTCGCGGGCCGGCGCGTGACCGGTAACCCCTCGATCGCCGACGACATGCGCAACGCCGGTGCCGAGTGGGAGGACGCCGAGGTGGTGGTCGACGGCAATCTCGTCTCCTCCCGCAAGCCGGCTGATCTGCCGGCATTCCTGCGGGCTACGATCGAGCTCGTGGCGCACGCCCCGGCCGTTGCGTAGCTGCTGAGCGGCGCGAGGCTGCTCAGTCGGCGGAGTCGCTTGCGGCGGTCAGGCGTCGCAGGGTGTCCACGTCGAGGCGTCCGGGGGGATCGAGCCGGTGAGGATCGGCCAGGATCGAGACGGGGGCGTCAGGGCGCCCGAAGCCGTCGAGAACGAGGTCGGCATCGTCGAAGTCCTGCTCACGCGTGTAGTCGTTCACCACGATCACGCAAGCCAAACCGGCCGCCTTGGCCGCCCTCAGGCCGTTGGCGGAGTCCTCCAGCCCCGGGGCGGCTGAGGCCCGGAGCCCGAGGCGCTCGAGCGCCATCTCGTGGGCCATCGGGTCGGGCTTTCGATCCGGGGCATCGTCGCTCGCCACGATGGTCTCGAAGCGCTCGAGCCCGAACAGGCGGTCGAGCAGGGGCTCGACCCACTTCCGTGTCCCCGTCGTCGCCACCGCCAGCCGCACGCCGGCGTCCTCGAGCTCGTCGAGCAGTTCGCTGACGCCCGGGCGCGCCTCGATCTCGCCCTGGCTCGCCATCTCGGTGAAGATCTCGGTCTTGCGGGCTTGGAGGCGGCTCGCGAGCTCCTCGCGCTCGTCCTCGGGCATGCCCTGCTCCTCGAAGTACGCGTTGATGCGGCGCTCCCCTCCGGTGACGGCGAGCAGCTCGCCGTAGCGCTCCACGTCCCAGCGGTCGGGGAGGCCGGCCTCCTCGAAGGCCCGGTTGAAGGCGACGCGATGACCGTCGCGCTCGCTGTCGACCAGGGTGCCGTCGACGTCGAGCACGATCGCCTCCAGGCCGGGTCCCACTATCCCGCCCGCCACTCCTCCGGGTCCGTCTCCTCCCCCAGCACCGCCAGGGCGGCCGCGCGGATCTTCTTGGCGTGCGGGAGCGTCGCGTTCTCCAGGTTCTTCGCGTACGGCATGGGCACCTCGGCCATGCCGACGCGGCCGATCGGCGCGTCAAGGTCGTCGAAGCACGCGTCCTGAACGCGCGCGCACAGCTCGGCGCTGACGCCGTACGTCGCCCAGCCCTCGTCGACGCAAAGGGCGCGATTCGTCTTTGCGAGCGAGCGGGCCACCGTCTCCATGTCGAGCGGACGGAGCGAGCGAAGGTCGATCACCTCGGCCGAGATCTCGTCCTCCTCGAGCTGGGCCGCCACCTGGAGCGAGCGCTGCGCGGCCATGGAGTGAGCGATGAGAGTGATGTCGTCGCCCTCGCGCGTCACCTTCGCCTGGCCCATCGGCGTCAAGTAGTCCGGATCCTGGGAGACCTCGCCCTTCAGGTTGTAGGACGGCAGGCTCTCCACCACCAGCACCGGGTCGTCGTCGCGGATCGCCGCCTTCAGAAGGCCCTTCGCGTCCGCCGGCGTCGCGGGGGTGACGACCTTCAGCCCGGGCACGTGGGCGAACCAGCCTTCGAGGTTCTGCGAGTGCTGGGCGGTGAGCTGGCTGCCCGCTCCGTTCGGCGTGCGGATCACCATCGGGCAGCCGACCTGCCCGCTGAACATGTACTGGAGCTTCGCGGTGTGGTTGACGACCTGGTCCATCGCCATGAGGATGAAGTTGATCGTCATGATCTCGACGACAGGGCGCAGTCCGGTCATCGCCGCCCCGGTGGCAAGACCGACGAAACCCTCCTCCGAGATGGGTGCCTCGCGGATCCGCTTCGTTCCGAAGTCGTCCAGCAGCCCCGCGGTGACCTTGTAGGAGCCCTCGAAGATCCCGATCTCCTCGCCGATGAGGAAGACCCGCTCGTCGCGCGCGAGCTCCTCGTGTAGCGCGCGGCGAAGCGCCTCCCGGTAGGAGATCTCCTCCGTCTCGTACTCATGCTGCTCGTCCGACTCCTGGCCCTCGCGCTCCTCGCCGCGCTCGACCTCGTCGGTGGCGTGCGCCTGGTCCTCGGCCCCGTTCACCGTCTCCGTATCGGTGCCGGACTCATCCATCTCCCAGCTCCTTCTCGAGGACCAGCTCTCGCTCCCCGAACGGGCTGCCCGGGGTCATGCGCGCGAACTGCTCCCCGGCGTGCTCGTCGCCGTATACGTGGCGGGCGAGCGAGTCGAGCTCCGGGGGATCCGCGTTCTCGGCGAACTCGACCGCCTCCTGGACCCGCGCGTCCATCCGCTCGCGGACCTCGTCGAGCTCCTCGTCCGACTCGACGATCCCACGGTCGCGGAGGATCTGGCCGAAGCGGGATATCGGGTCGTTCCCCTTCCACTCCTCGATCTCCTCCTCGGTGCGGTAGGCGGTACCAGCGTCAGCCACCGAGTGCCCGCGGTAGCGGTAGGTGATGCACTCGAGCAGGGCCGGCAGGCGCTCCTCCCGCGCGCGGCGGAGAAGGCGGTCGGAGGCCTCCATGACCGCCTCGAGGTCCTGACCATCGATCCTCTCCGCATGCATTGCGAACGCGCCCACACGCTTCCACACCTCCGGCTCCGCCGACGCCATGTGCACCGAGGTGCCCATCCCGTAGATGTTGTTCTCCACGAGGTAGACGACCGGAAGCTGGAGGAGGCCGGCGAGGTTGAGCGCCTCGTGCCAGGCGCCCTCGTTCACCGCGCCCTCGCCGAGCTCGCAGAGGACGGCGTGCGGCTGATCGGTCTGAGCGAAGGTGAAGGCGGCACCCGTCGCGAGCGGCACGTGGCCGGCCACGATTCCCCAGCCGCCGAGGTAGCCGCGCGTGGGATCGGCGAGGTGCATGGACCCCCCGCGGCCACCGGCGCAGCCGTCCGCGCGTCCGAAGAGCTCGGCCATCACCGACTCGGGCGAGATGCCCCGCGCGAGCGCGAGGTGGTGGCAGCGGTACGCGGAGACGAGAATGTCGTCCTGCCCGAGGGGCTCGAGCCCGCCTACCGCGACGGCCTCCTGACCGGAGGAGAGGTGACAGTAGCCGCCGATGCGCGCCTTCTTGTACTGGCGCTCGGTCTCCTCCTCGAAGAGCCGGATGAGGACCATCGTCTCGTAGAGCTCGCGCAGGCGGTCGGCGCTGGGCGAGATCTGACTCTCCGGCCCGACGGGGCTCCCCGCGTCCTCGAAATGATCCGGGGCGATGTGCCCGCCGGCCGCTCCGCCCGGCTCCTGACGCTGGCCGTCCGATGGTTCGTCGCGATCCTCCGGCTCGGCCTCGCTACCCCCGGACTCCCCCCGGCCATCCTCGCTCCCCTTCGCCTGTTTCCTTCGCGCCACGCTGCACAGCCTCCATCGCTCGAGGGCTACTCCTACGGGCGTACCCGAGCCCCAAATACCCACGCGCACCGTACCGCAAGCGGGCGCTCGCCGAGTATCGCCGACGCGGGGAGAGCGGCGGCTGCGACACTCGAAGCGTGGATCTCGAGTTGCTCGATCGCACGCTCGCCGACCGAGGCGAGCCCCGCTTTCGCGCCAAGCAGATCTGGGAATGGGTCGCTCGCGGAGCCCAGTCCTACGAGGAGATGACGAACCTTCCCGCCGCCCTGCGCGCCGAGCTCGCCGTGGCCGTTCCCCTCTCCGCCCTGGGTCTCGAGCGCGAGGCGCACGCCCGCGACGGCACCGAGAAGGCGCTGTTTCGCACCCACGACGATCGCCCGCTCGAGGCCGTGCTCATGCGTTACCGCGACGGGCGGCGCTCGGTCTGCCTGTCGAGCCAGTCCGGCTGCCCGCTGACGTGCACGTTCTGCGCCACCGGCGCGATGCGGTTCGGCCGCAACCTGACCACCTCGGAGGTCCTCGACCAGGCGCTCCACTTCCGCCGCCGCTCGGGAATAGACCACGTCGTCTTCATGGGCATGGGCGAGCCGCTGCTCAACCTCGACGCGGTGCTCGCCGCCTGCGAGCGCCTGCGCGACCTCGGCGTGAGCGCCCGCCGCACCGCGATCTCCACCGTGGGCTGGATTCCCGGCATCGAGCGGCTGGCGGCCGAGGATCCGCCGGTGCGACTCGCGCTCTCCCTGCACGCCCCCGAGGACGCGCTGCGCTCTGAGCTCATGCCGGTCAACGAGCGCTACCCGCTTGGTGACGTGCTCGCCGCCTGCCGGCGCTGGTCGGAAGCGCGGCGCGCACCGGTGTTCGTCGAGTACCTGATGCTAGACGGGGTCAACGACCGCTACGAGCAGGCGGTCGCGCTCGCCGGCCTGCTCGGCTCCCAGGGCACCTTCAAGGTCAACCTCATCCCCTACAACCCGACCGAGGCCGGGTTCAAGGGCTCGAGCCGCGCGGCCATCGAGGCCTTTCGCGCGGTGCTGGCCGAGCGGGGCCTGACCGCGACCGTGCGGCTCACCCGCGGCCGGGAGATCGACGCGGCGTGTGGCCAGCTCGCCGCGCGCGAGGGCGAGCTCGCGCGGACCTAGGAACGTCGGCGGCTCAGCCGCCGTCCGAGGCGCCCGGCGGGCCGCTTCCCCACAGCTCGCCGTCGCGCTCGAGCCGGCGCTTGGCGTCGGCGCGGCCCATCTCGATCAGCTTCTCGGCGTAGTGGTGCTCGAAGAAGAAGTAGGAGAGGAGCTCACCGTGGGGCTCGGTCACTCCGCCCACGAGCCGACCGAGCAGCGCCACATTGGGAGAGCGAAGGCCCCTGAGGCCCTGGTAGCGGCGGTGGAAGACCTCCGCGGCCGCGTCGCCGACCGAGTCGCGGTGGGGCGGGGTGACGAGGATGTAGGGCACCTGCTTATACGGCGCCTTGCCGTGGCGCTCCCGGTTGCGGCGCGTGGCCTCCGTGCCGGCCTCGTCGCCGACGATCAGGTTGATCTTCCCGAGCATCCGCACGTCCACGATGAGCGGATCGGCCATGGTCGCGAGCAGGAGCTGGACTGCGCCGTCGGCGACGTCGGGAGCGTTCTTGGGGTCCTGCCACGGCGCGTGCTCGACGCGGCCGACGGAGTGAGTGGCCGAGATCACCACCCGGTCGACGCCGAAGTCGAGCACGGGCTTGATCGGGGTGTTGAGCCGCGTACCCCCGTCGTAGTACCAGCCCCGCACGCTCTCCGGTCGCTCGACCGAGATCGCCGGGAAGAGGACGGGGATCGCCGCCGAGGCGCGCACGTGCTCGGAGGACAGGGTCGTAGGGACGTAGTGGACGTCGTGCGACTCGAACAGCTCGCCTTGCGTGCGTCCCTCGACAAAGACCACGCTCGTCGCCGTGGCCACGGCCGTGGCC
>JACCUC010000028.1 GCA_013812065.1 Thermoleophilaceae bacterium
GCTGCGGGTGACGCGGTCGCCCGTCGCCGAGGATTGACGGGGCCGCTACGCGGCGCCGGCCCGCGCGAGCAGCGACTCCGAGCCCGACAGCGTCTGCGAGCTGGCGCGGTCGATCTCCACCATCACGAGCTCCCCGGGTTGCCCGAGCCCGGTGAAGTTCACGGCCTTGTTGTGGCGGGTGCGGCCGCGCAGGCGGGAGGGGTCGGTGCGGGAGGTCCCCTCGACGAGGACCTCCAGCGTGCGGCCGACGAAGCGCTGCGCCCGTTCGTGCGCGCGGCGCTGGACGACCTCGACGAGGCGCTGCATCCGCTCGATCTTCACCTCGTGCGGCACGAGGCCCTCCGTGATGAGCGCTGCCTCGGTCCCGCGCCGCGGCGAGAAGACGAAGGTGAAGGCGCCGTCGTACCCGACCTGCTCGCAGACGTCGAGCGTCAGCCGGAAGTCCTCCTCACTCTCGCCGGGGAAGCCGACGATGATGTCGGTCGTGAGGGCGCAGTCCGGCACGTGCTCGCGGATGAGCGCCACCCGGTCCAGGTAGCGCTCGCGGTCGTACGTTCGCCGCATCGCCTTGAGGATCGGCGTGGAGCCCGACTGCAGCGGCAGGTGGATGTGCTCGCACAGGGCGTCGAGCTCGGCGTGGGCGCGCACGACGTCCTCGCGCATGTCCTTGGGATGGGGGCTCGTGTAGCGGATCCTGTCGATTCCCTCGACCGCGTCGACCATCGCCAGCAAGTGGGCGAACGTCGTCTTCTCCTCTGGCGGGAGGTCGCGGCCGTAGGAGTTGACGTTCTGGCCGAGCAGGGTGACCTCGCGCACGCCGTCGGCAGCGAGCCCCTCGATCTCGATCATGAGCTCCCCTGGCGGGCGGCTGGCCTCGCGCCCGCGCGTCGAGGGGACGATGCAGTACGCGCAGTTGCAGTTGCAGCCGACCGAGATCTGAACCCAGCCCTGGAACTCGCGCGCCCGCTTCATGGGCAGGTGGCCGGAGAAGCCCTCGAACTCGAAGTAGCCCTGTGCGGTGAGCGAGTCGCTGGTCAAGAACTCGGCCAGCTTGGGGATCTGGCCCGGGCCGAAGGCCACGTCGACGAACGGGAAGCGCTCGAACACGCGCTCCTTCATCGACTGCGACCAGCAGCCGCCGACCCCCACGATGCGCGCCGGGTCCTCGCCCTTGAGCCGTTTGGCCTCCCCGAGGTGGGCGACGAAGCGGTTGTCGGCCGACTCACGGATCGAGCACGTATTGAAGAGGATCAGGTCCGCCTCGTCACGGGCCGCGACCTCGCGGTAGCCAAGCGACTCGAGCATCCCCTTCATGCGCTCCGAGTCGTGCTCGTTCATCTGGCAGCCGAAGGTGGTCAGGTGATAGGACTTCATGGCGGGGTGCTGGAAGTTGGGTCGTATTGCCGCGCGGAGCGGGTTCCTCATCGATGGGCTCTCTGAGCGAGCGAAGCGAGCGTACCCGAGAGGAGGAACCCCGGAGCGCTACTTGGCGTAGTCGACCGCACGGCTCTCGCGGATTACCGTGACCTTGATCTGCCCCGGGAACTCGAGCTCCTTCTCGACGTCGCGGGCGATCGCGTGGGAGAGAAGCGCGGCGGCGTCGTCGTCCATCGCCTCGGGGCTCACGACCACCCGCACTTCTCGCCCGGCCTGCATGGCGAAGACCTTCTCGACGCCCTCGTGGCGGTTGGCGATCTGCTCGAGGTCGCGCAGGCGCTTCATGTAGTGCTCGAGCGACTCCCCTCGCGCGCCGGGGCGCGCGCCCGAGAGCGAATCGGCGATCTGGACGACGACGGCCTCGATGGTCTGCAGCTCGACCTCGTTGTGATGGGCCTCCATGGCATGGGCGACCGCCTCGGACTCGCCGTAGCGGCGCGCGATGTCACCGCCCACCAGGGCGTGCGGCCCCTCGATCTCGTGGGTCACCGCCTTGCCGATGTCGTGCAGGAGCGCCGCGCGGCGCGCGCACTTGGCGCTCGCCCCGAGCTCGGCGGCCAGCGTGCCGGCGAGGTTCGCGCACTCGACCGAGTGGGCGAGCACATTCTGGCCGTAGCTCGTGCGGTAGCGCAGCCGGCCGAGCAGCTTGACGAGCTCGGGATGGAGCACGCCGGCCTCGGCGTCGAACACGGCCTGCTCGCCGACCTCGACCACGTGGCCGTCCATCTCGGAGACGGCCTGGTCGTAGACGTCCTCGATCCGTGCAGGGTGGATGCGGCCGTCCTCGAGCAGCTTCTCGAGGGTGATGCGGGCGATCTCGCGGCGGACGCCGTCGAAGCCCGAGAGGACGACCGTCGAGGGCGTGTCGTCGACGATGAAGTCGATGCCGGTCAGGGTCTCGAGGGAGCGAATGTTGCGCCCCTCGCGGCCGATGATCCGGCCCTTCATGTCGTCGGAGCGAAGCTGGACCACCGAGACCGTGGTCTCGACGGCGTGGCCGGCGGCGAGCCGCTGCATCGACGTGGCGAGGATGCTGCGCGCGCGGCGGTCGGCCTCGCGCTTGGCCTCGTCCTCGGCTTGGCGGATCATCCGGGCGCTCTCGTGCTCGAGCTCGTCCTCGAGCTCACGGAGGAGGAGCTGCTTGGCCTGCCCGGAGGTCAGCCCGGCGATCCGCTCGAGCTCACGCAACTGGTCCCGGCGAGCCGACTTGAGCTCGCCCTGGCTCTGCTCGAGGTTGCGCTGGCGGTCGTCGATGCCTCGCTCGCGACGCTCGAGGTCGGCGAGCTTGACGTCGATCGACTGCTCCTTGCCGAGCAGCCGCTCCTCGATCCGTCCCACCTCGGCGCGCCGTTGGACGAGCTCGAGGTCGAGTTGCTCCCGCAGATCGGCGGTCGACGGCCCTGCCGGCGCCTCCGCTTCCTCCTCCTCCAGCGCCACCGCGCCCCGAGGGGCGGGGAACGATGTGCCCTGCGGGACGACTCCGACGCTCGGGCGCCCGTTCTCGACGACCGCGGCTCCCTCCGTGCGGAGGCCCCGCGCGCGATGCGTGGTCGCGACCACGGCCACCACCGCGCCCGCCAGTATCACCAGACCGATCACGATCTCCATCTTGGGTGTCTCCTGTTCACGCTCGCCTGGGCGAGACTCGAAGTCTCGGTACCTCGGCCGTGACCGACGCGTAAGACACCAGCACCGTGCTCTGTCAGGCAGACGTGCGGCCGCGGGGAGGCCACATACAGCGCGCGACGCGCTAGCTCGCTCCTTTCTGCTCGTCCGCTGAATGATCCGTGGGTGTCATCGGCTCTGCCGTTTGGAAGCTCGGTCGTCTGGTACCCCATTTGCGACGGACGGCTAGGCCCGTTCAGCAACAGAGGTTAGTACCGTCGCACCGTCGGTTCAAGGGGCGGCCGCGCGGTTTCAGCCTGGATCCGCCGAGAGTCCCACCGAGGACGGCGTTCGAGGCTCACGGCGGCTCGGCCGGTGCGAGCCTCGAGGAGACCTCCCGCTCGTGGCCGCGCACGGCCTCGTAGGCCACGTCGGCGCCGTAGCCGCGGCGCGCGAGCAGGCCCAGGGCTCGATGCCGGCCGCGATCGTCCACAGGTCCGTCGGGCACTCGCTGGGCAAGCAGGGCGCGGGCGGCCTCGAGCTCCGCCTCCGCGCCGCGACCGGCGACCTCCCGCACGAGCTCGGGCGCGATCCCCCGGCGCTCGAGCGCGCGGGCGATCCGCTCCTCGCCCCAGCGGTCGAGTCGCCGGCGATCCTCGACGAAACGACGCGCGAAGCCGGCGTCGTCCAGGTATCCGGCGCCGGCGATCTCGGCCAGCGCCCCATCGGCGGCGGCCTGCTCGACGCCCCGCCGCGCGAGTAGCGCTCGCAGCTCGGCGAACGTGTGGTCGCGCCGGGAGAGCGCCCGCCAGGCAAGCGTGAGCGCCCGCCGGTGCCCCGCAGCATCGTTGTCCTCGCGGGGCACCCACCGCTCGCTGTTCACCGAGAAGTGCCTCAGGCGGCCTGGCGCACCGGAACCTCGGCGCTCGAGCCGTCCTCGGCGTCGTTCGGGGCAGCGGGGGCCGAAGGCGCGCCATTCTGGCTCGACGCCCCCCCGCTCACGCTCTCGATGGGACCGGTCCGGCGCTCCACGCCCACGGCCTCGTAGATGCGTCGCTCGATCGTCTCGGCGACGTCGGGGTGCTCGCGCAGATAGGCCTTAGCGTTGTTGCGACCCTGTCCGAGCCGCTCGTCGCCGAGCGAGAAGAACGAGCCCGACTTGGTGACGATCTTGTGCTCGATGCCAAGGTCGATCAGGCAGCCCTCCGAGGAGATGCCGTCCCCGTACTCGATGTCGAACTCGGCCTGGCGGAACGGAGCGGCCACCTTGTTCTTGACCACCTTGACCCGGACGCGGTTGCCGATCGCCTCCGTGCCCTCCTTGAGGGTCTCGATGCGGCGGATATCGAGCCGCTGTGAGGAGTAGAACTTGAGCGCGCGACCGCCCGGCTGGGTCTCCGGCGAGCCGAACATGACGCCGATCTTCTCGCGGATCTGGTTGGTGAACAGGCACAGGGTGCCGGCGCGGTTGAGGTTGCCGGCGAGCTTGCGCGTCGCCTGGCTCATCATCCGAGCCTGGAGGCCGACCGTCTGGTCACCCATCTGCCCCTCGAGCTCCGCCTTCGGAGTGAGTGCGGCGACCGAGTCGATGGCGACGACGTCGATCGCACCCGAGCGGACGAGCACGTCGGCGATCTCGAGCGCCTGCTCGCCGTAGTCGGGCTGGGAGACCAGCATCTCGTCGACGTCGACGCCGATGCGCTTGGCGTAGATCGGGTCCATCGCGTGCTCGGCGTCGATGAAGGCGCAGGTGCCGCCCTGGCGCTGGGCCTCGGCGAGGACGTGGTAGACGAGCGTCGTCTTGCCCGACGACTCGGGTCCGAAGACCTCGACGATGCGCCCGCGCGGAAGGCCGCCGACCCCGAGTGCGAGGTCGAGCGAAAGCGCGCCGCTCGGGATCGTGGAGACACGTACCGCCGCCCGCTCGTCGCCCATGCGCATGATCGACCCCTTGCCGAAGTCGCGCTCGATCTGCCCGAGGGCACTGCCGAGGGCGGCTTCGCGGGCCTTAGCCGCCTTGTCCTGATCCTTGTCCATGCTTTGCTCCTGGCTCTCTTCGTCTCGTCCGGTTTCGTGGGTAGGGCGAAGGTAGGGGACGGATCGGACGCCATGGGGAACTCGTGTGACGATCTCGCCACACCCATGTGACAGCTACGCGACAAAGGGCAGCCGGTGGCGCGCGAGCGGCTCGTAGCGTGCCCCGCCCGGGTCGAGGTGCGATCGGTAGAGGGTGACGTGCTCGAAGCGCAGCGGCCCCTCGGGTCGCCCCGCCTCGGGCCCCAAGGCGGGGCTCGGCTCGTCCCTCCGCTGCCCGCGCACGCGCGCGAGGGTTACGTGCGGCCAGAAGGGACGCCGCTCGGGAGCGTGCAGCTCCTGGGCCTCGAGAGCGCCGGAGGCGGCGGCCTGGACGGCCCCGGCCCGGCCCTCGGGATCGTCGAGTTCCAGCGCGAGGAGCCGCGGGCGCCGGCGCGGCACCGCCTGGATCCCGACCGGCCACAGCACCGGCGCGGTCAACCGTGCGACGGCGCCCAGGCTCCCGGCGATCGGCTCGATCTCCGCCTCTGGGCGGTGGCCGAGGAAGACGAGCGTCACGTGCAGGCTCTGCGCCGGGACGAGCCGCAGGCCGGCTTGTCCGCCCAGGGCTTCATCGCGCCAGACGGCGAGCGCCGCCCGCGCCGAGTCGATCGGGTCGAGGGCGAGGAAGAGGCGAGCGCGCGATGTGCCCGGCCGCCGAGCGCCGCCGCCCTCCTCAGGTGGGCGCCGGCGCTCCAAGCAGCAGCCGTCGCAGGACGTGCATCCCCAGCGTGGTCGAGCGGTCGCGGACCTCGGCTCGCTCGCCCGGGATGACGAGGTCGCGGGCGAGCTCCCGCTCGTCGGCGAGCCTCGCCGCGAAGCAGACGTAGCCGACCGGCTTCTCCTCCGTCCCCCCACCGGGGCCGGCGACCCCCGTCACCGCGACCGCCGCACTCGCGCCGAAGCGCCTGACCGCTCCCGCGGCCATGGCGCTCGCCACCTGCGGCGAAACCGCCCCATGGCGGGCGATCAGAGCCGGGTCGACGTCGAGCAGGCTCGTCTTGGCCTCGTCGGCGTAGGCCACGATGCCTCCGGCGAAGTACGCCGACGCCCCGGCCGGCCCGCTGAGGCGCCCCGCGAGCTCGCCGCCCGTGCACGACTCGGCCACCGCGACGGTCGCCCCGGACTCGCGCAGCAGCGTTGCCACCTGCTCGTCGACGCTCGTGCCGTCGTCTGAGAAGAGCTGCGGCGCGTGGCGCTCGCGCACGAGGGCGAGCAGTCCCTCCCAGGCCGGCTCGGCGGGTGGCTCGTAACGAACGGCGACCTCGAGCTCGCCGCGCCGCAGGCAGGTCGTGACCTCGAGCGTGTCGAGCCCGTCGATCCGCTCCTCGCCGACCCGCAGGGTCTCGGCGATCTCGGACTCGGGAATCCCGATCAGCCGCAGCATGCGATGCTCGTAGCGCGAGCGCCCCGCCACCGCGGCCCCGAAGGTCTCGGACGCGACGGCCTCGTGCCATGTCGCGTGGAGCTCCCGGGGCGGGCCGGGGAGGACGAGCACGGTCGGCCCCGCGCGGCCGTCGGCGGGCGGGACGACCAGCCCGGGCGCGGTACCCGCGGGGCCCAGCACGTCCGCTCCGGCGGGGATCGTGGCCTGCTTGCGCGCCGAGGCCTCGATCGCCGCCTGGTCGAGGCCCCGCCAGCGCTTGAGCAACGGCTCGACGACGGCGGCGATGCGGCGCTCGAGCTCCTCGTCGACGATCGAGTCGCGTCCCTGAAAGCGTCCCACGACCTCGGCGGTGAGGTCGTCGGCGGTCGGGCCGAGCCCGCCGCTGGTGACGACCAGGTCGACGCCCTCCGAGGTCAGGAAGCGAAGCTGGGCCTCGACGTCGGCCGGGCGATCGCCGCATATCGTGATGTGGGCGAGGTCGATGCCGAGCTCGGAGAGCCGGTCGGCGAGCCAGGGGCCGTTGCGGTCGCGCACCCGCCCCGCCAGGACCTCGGTGCCGGTGACGACGATGCCGGCGCGCGCGCTCACCGAACGGTCGGGGCGGCTGCGATCATGCCGCCCCGGCCCCGTCCGCGCACGGGCGATCGCCCGACGGGATCGGGCGCGGGTCCTTGCCCGGCGCGAAGGCAAAGCCGACCGACATGGTCTCGGTGCCGAGGTCGACGTCGTCACCGTTGACGCGCACCTTCGCGGAGGGGCGCCCGAGGTTGAGTCGCAGCTTCCGGCCGCGGAAGGATCGCGCCGAGGCCAGGCTCCCCTCGTAGATCGGTGCCTTTCCCTCCCCGCGGTCGACGCACACGTACGTCGGCTCGGCCGGGCTCACCTTCAGCCTTACGGTCTTCGGCCGCGCACGGCGCTCCCGGCGCTCCCGGCGCTCCCGGCGCTCGTCGGCCTCCCGCTCGGCGGTCTGCTGGCCGCGCTCGCCGCGCTCGCCGCCCTCGCCGCCCGGCTCCGGACCTCCGTCGCCGCCCGTGAGCCCGAGCACGAGGAACAGCACGAGTACCGCCGCTATTCCCGCGGCCACGAGTAGGCCGGTAGCGGGTGGGTGCTGCTCGTAGCGGGTCGGCTCGCGGCCGCCCGGGTGCCTGAAGGCCGGCATCGGGTCCTCGTCGGGGAGTCCCTCGCTCGCGCGGAACTCCTCGACGATCACGCGGGCGTCGAGCCCCAGGTGATCGGCGTAGGTCTTGAGGAACGAGCGGACGAAGGTCGGCCCCGGGAGCAGGTCGAACTCCTCGTTCTCGAGCGCGCGCAGGTACTTGGCGCGGATCTTGGTCGCGCGCTCGACCTCGCCGATGTCGATCTGCTGGCGCATGCGCGCCTCGCGCAGGGTCTCGCCGATCCCGGGCATGGCACGTATTCTGGCGCACGCGCGGCCGCGTGCCCGAGCGGGCGGGCTGTGCGGTGAGCGCCGGGCCCCGGCGCTCAGCCCTCGCCCGGCGAGCCCGCCCCCACCGGCTCGTCGAGGGCGGCGAGCACGCGCGGCACCTCGGCCTCGGAGATCAGCACCTGTCGCGCCTTGGATCCCTCGTAGCCCGAGATCACCCCGCGGCGCTCCATCATGTCGATCAGCCGCCCCGCGCGCGTGTACCCGACGCGCAGCCGGCGCTGGAGCATCGAGGTAGAGGCCGAGCCGAGCTGCGCCACCGTGGCGATCGCCTCGCCGAGCAGCTCATCGGCGTCCGGGTTGAAGTCGTCCGGAGCTTCGACGCCCTCCGACTCGACCTCCTCGAGCAGCTCCTCGTGCAGCTCGGGCTCGCCCTGGCGGCGCCAGTGGTCGGTCAGGCGCTCGATCTCGTCCTCGGCGATGAAGGCGCCCTGGATGCGCGCTCCGCGCGACTCGGTGGCCGGGCGAAACAGCATGTCGCCCTGGCCGAGCAACGACTCCGCGCCGTTCGAGTCGAGGATCACGCGCGAATCGGTCTGCGAGGAGACCGCAAAGGCGATCCGCGCCGGGACGTTGGCCTTGATCATGCCGGTGATGATGTCGGCGCTCGGGCGCTGGGTGGCGAGCACGAGGTGGATGCCCACCGCGCGCGACTTCTGCGCGAGGCGGATGATCGCGTCCTCGACGTCGGCGGGCGCGACCATCATCAGGTCGGCGAGCTCGTCGATCACGCACAGGATGTAGGGCAACGGTCGCTCGCCGCGCTTCTCTCGCGCGCGGTTCAGCTCGACCAGGCTGCGCGAGCGGGCCAGGCTCATGATCGAGTAGCGCTCCTCCATCTCCTTGATCAGGTTCGCGAGCACGTTGGCGGCCACCCGCGGGTTGGTGACCACCGGGGTGATCAGGTGGGGGATCGACTCGTAGTGGTTGAGCTCGACCTGCTTGGGGTCGACGAGCACGAGCTTCACGTCGTGCGGGGAGGCGTGGAGCAGGATCGAGCAGAGCATGGCGTTGACGCATCCCGACTTGCCGGAGCCCGTCGTGCCCGCCACTAGCAGGTGGGGCTGCTTGGCCAGGTCGGTCCCGATCGCCTTGCCGGCGATGTCCTTGCCGAGCCACACGGTCAGCGGTGACCAGCCGCCAGGGGCCTCCTGGTAGACGTCGCCGAGGTGGACGACCTTGCGGTTTCGGTTCGGGACCTCGACGCCGACCGCGGTCTTTCCGGGGATCGGCGCGAGGATGCGCACGTCGGTGGCCGCGAGCGCGTAGGCGATGTCGTCCTTGAGCTGGGCGACCTTCGACATCTTCGTCCCGGGCGCGAGGCGCAGCTCGTAGCGGGTCACGTGCGGGCCGGAGACCGTGCCGGTGACCGATGCGTCGACCCCGAAGTGGGAGAGCGCCTCGACGAGCCCGGCGCTGAGCCGGGCCTCCTCGCCGGTGTCGGCGCGGTCGACGCCCTCCTTCGAGCGTCGCAGGAAGCTCGGCCGGGGCGGGACGTAGACGAAGTCGTCGGCCTCGGTGATCGAGGCGCGCAGGCGGCCTTGGGGGGTGAGGTCGTCGGGGCCGGGGACCGGGGAAGCCGGCCGCTCGTCCCTCCCGTGGCCCGTGGCCACGGTCACGTCCTCGTCGGCGGCGGGCGGCTCGTCGGCGAGCGCCGGCTCTGGGTCGAGCGGCTCCTCCACCGGCTCGGGCTCGCCGCGACAGGGGCGAAACTCGGGCGGCGCCGGGAAGTCCGGTACATCTGCGTACGGACCCTCGTCGCCGAGGTGGGGCGGGGGCACCTCGACGTGGGTGGCGCGGACGATCGGCTCGACCTCGGGCGGGCGGAGCTCGTCGGCGAGCTCGCCTGACACTCCGTCTGACACCATGTCAGGTGCGAGCGGCCCGCCCGCCGGCGGCTCGGACGCCGGCTCGGAGCGAGCTCGCCGCCGGCGCGGCTCCGTCCGCGGCGCCCGCCGGGTCACGAGCCCCGCGAACTCCCCCGTCGACTGGCGCACGCGCCGCGAGGTCGATGCCATCCCCTCCCCCGTCGCTCTGAGCACCCCGGCCACCGTCGCCCCGGTCACCAGCAACAGGCCGGTCACGAAAAGGAAGAGCATGAGGATGTCGGCGCCGACCTCCTGAAGGAGCAACCGCGCGACCCAGAAGAAGGCCTCACCGAGGGCGCCGCCGTGGCTGCGGAAGAACGCCGGGTCGAAGAAACCGTCCCGCGGCGGGTGGTCGGGCCCCAGTCCGAAGCTCCGGGCGGCCAGTCCGAGCACCAGCGCGGTGATCAGGCACAGGCCCCCGGCCTTGAGCGGGCGCGTCGTCGGCAGGATCGGACGCAGGACGAGCACGGCCCCGACCGCGAAGACCCCCACCGGTGCCAGGTAGGCCACCCGTCCCCCCAGGTAGACGAGCGCGTCCGCGAGCGCCTCCCCGAGCTCTCCCCCCGCCCAGCCCAGGTAGAACACGAAGGCGAGAAAGGCCGCCAGGGCCACGAGCGCGAGCCCGATCACGTCGAGGTGGCGCTGCTCGAGCGCGGGGAGGCGAGGCGGCCGCCGGCGCGCGGGGCGCCGCGGGCGCCTCTTGGGAGGACGGCGGGCCATGACGGTCGATCCTTCGACGCCGGCGGGTGCGACCCTGCCCCCGGCGGACGTCGACGGATCGGGCGCCTACCATCTCGAGCATGACCCGCAATGCGCGCGTGCTCGTGGTCGAGGACGACGTCGAGATCGCCGGGGCGCTCCGGCGCTCGCTCGCCCTGGAGGGCTACGACGTCGAGCTCGCCGGCGACGGGATCGAGGCGCTGTCAGAGGCCGACACCTTCGAGCCCGACGCCGTCGTGCTCGACCTCGGCCTGCCCAGGCTCGACGGGGTGGAGGTCTGCCGCCGCCTGCGCGAGCAGGGCGACGTCCCGATCCTCGTCCTGACCGCCCGCGACGCTGTCGAGTCGCGCGTCGAGGGGCTCGACTCCGGCGCCGACGACTACCTGGTCAAGCCCTTCGAGCGCTCCGAGCTGCTCGCGCGCGTGCGCGCGCTCCTGCGCCGCCGGCCGCCGCGCGGGACGGCCTCGCTCGTGGTCGGGGATCTGCGCTTGAACGCCGACCGCCACGAGGCGCGGCGCGCGGGTCGGTTGCTCGACCTCACGAGTCGCGAGTTCGAGCTGCTCGAGCACCTGATGCGCAACGAGCGGCTCGTGATCTCGCGCGAGTCCCTGCTCGAGGACGTGTGGGGCTACGCGCCCTTCTCGGAGACCAACACGGTCGACGTATTCGTCTCGAACCTGCGCCGTAAGCTCGAGGCCGGTGGTGAGCCGCGGATGTTGCATACCGTCCGGGGGGCCGGGTACGTGCTGAGGTCCCCGTGATCGGGCGCCGCCGCTTCAACCGCCTGCCGATCCGGTGGCGCCTCGCGCTCACCTCGGCCGGTCTGACCCTGGTCATCCTCGCGACCTTCGCGGTGGTCATGGGAGCGTTCACCGACGAGCGCCTGCGCGACGACTTCGACAACGACGTGCGCGCGCGCGCCGCCGACCTCAAGGATCGCATCCGCGTCGCGCGCGAGTTCCCCTCGGGGCGTGTGATCCTCGAGCAGGACGACCTCGTGCAGGTGATCGTCAACGTGGCCGCCTCGGGCGACGGGGCGGTGCGCGTGATCGACACCGAGGGGGAGATCGTCGCGCCCTCGTCCGGAGGGCCGGCACTCGGGCCGCCGGGAGAGGGCGTGCGCGAAGTCGGTCCCTATCGCGTCGCCTCGGAGCCGCTGTACGCGGGGTCGCTGGTTCCGGTGGCCTATCTTCAATATGCCAAGGCGAGCCGGAGCCTGGGGGCGACGCTCGACCGGCTGCGGTTCTTCTTGATCCTGGGCGTGCTCACCGGGACGGGCCTCGCGCTGCTCGCGGGGCTTGCGGTCGCCCGTCGCGCGATGGCGCCGGTCGGACGGCTCACCCGGGCGGCCAAGCACGTCGCCCAAACCCGTAACCCCACCGTCTCGCTCCCCAAGCCACCGAGCGAGGACGAGGTCGCCGACCTCGCGCGCACGCTCGAGGAGATGCTCCACGCCCTCGACCAGGCCCAGGGCGAGACCGAGTCGGCGCTGCGCCGTCAGCGCGAGTTCGTGGCCGACGCCTCTCACGAGCTGCGCACCCCGCTCACCGCGGTGCTCGCCAACCTCGAGCTGCTCGAGGCCTCGCTCGAGGGAGAGGACCGCGAGCTCGCCGCCTCCGCGCTGCGGTCCTCGCGGCGGATGCGGGGTCTCGTCGCCGACCTCCTGCTGCTGGCGCGGGCCGACGCCGGCCACCGGCTCGAGCGGGAGGTGGTCAACCTCGGCCAGGTGGTCCGTGAGGCGTGTGGCGAGGTCGCCCCGCTGGCCGTCGACCACGATTTGTCGGTCTCGACGCCGGAGGGCCGGGGCTCGAGCGCCCTGGTGCTCGTCGACGGCTCGGGCGACGAGCTCCACCGCCTGACGCGCAACCTGCTCGAGAACGCGATCGTGCACACCCCGCCGGGCACTCACGTGGAAGCGACCCTGAGCACCGACGACGGGGCAGCGACCATCGATGTCTGCGACGACGGCCCCGGCGTTCCGTTCGAGCTGCGAGGTCGGGTCTTCGAGCGCTTCGTGCGCGGGGACTCCGACAACGGAGCGCGCGGCGGCACGGGCCTCGGTCTGGCGATCGTCCGCGCGGTGGCCGAGCGCCACGGCGGCTCGGTCGAGGTCGGCGTGGCTCCGGCGGGCGGTGCTCGCTTCAGCGTCCGGCTGCCCGGGTTGGTCGCGGCGGGCTCTGAGCCCGAGCTGCGCGCGCCCGAGCCGGCGGCGTGAGGCCGCGGGGCGGGCGAAGCCACCGGTGCTAGCCGCCGCGGGCTGGGGTCTCGTCGGCGGAGCGGCGCTCGTGCTCGGCGCGGGGATCGGGTTGGTGGCGCGGCCCTCGCAGCGGGTGATCGCCCTGATCATGGCGTTCGGCGCAGGCGTCCTGATCAGCGCGCTGACCTTCGAATTGACCGAGGAGGCCTTCCGGCGCGGTGGCACGGTCGCCGTCGCGGCAGGGCTGGTCGCAGGGGCGCTCGCGTTCTTCGCCGCCGACTGGGTGATCGACCGCCGCGGCGGCGCCGGCCGAAAGCGCTCAGGCGGCGAGCAGGCCGACGGCTCGGCGACGGCGATCGTCATCGGCGCGCTCATGGACGGGATCCCCGAGTCGGCGGCGATCGGGCTCACGCTGCTCGAGGGCGGAGGCGTGGGCGTCGCGGTCGTGGCCGCGGTCTTCCTCTCGAACATGCCCGAGTCGATCTCTGCGGCGGTCGGGCTGCGCCGAGCCGGTGGGCGCCCGAGCCACATCCTGGCCATGTGGGTCGCCGTGGCGGCGGTCTCGGGACTCGCCGCCGCGCTCGGCTACGGCCTGCTCGACTCGGCCTCGCCCGTGCTCGTCGGCGCCGTTCAGGCCTTTGCGGCCGGCGCGATCCTCACCATGCTCGCCGACACGATGATGCCCGAGGCGTTCGAGCACGGCGGCGGGGTGGTCGGCCTCGTCACGGTGGCGGGGTTCGCCGCGGCGTACCTGCTTTCGGCGGCGTCCTGACCCGCACTCCGCGGGCGGCGGCACGCTCGCCGGCGATCCGGCGTCGAAAGGAGGCGTCTCTAGACCTCGACCACCACCGGCAGGACCATCGGACGGCGCTTGAGACGCTCGTACACGAAGCGCGCCACGTCGTCGTGCAGGCTCTCCTGGAGCAGTGAGATCTCGCGGATCTCCTCCTCGGCCGAGCGGGCGAGCGACGCGTCGACCGCCTCGCGCACCTCGTCGACGAAGCCGTCGATCGACTCGAGGAAGGGAACCCCGCGAAAGATCACCTCGGGCGGGGACACCGACCGGCCGTCGTCGCCCGAGACCGTGGCTACGACGATGAAGATGCCGTCCGCCGAGAGCATGCGGCGATCGCGCAGGGCGACGTCCTCGAGCGAGCCGACATCGACGCCGTCGACGAATATGACCCCGGCCTGCTCGGCCTTGCCGACGCGTGCGCCGCGCCGGTCGATCTCGAGCGGACGCCCGTTGGCGAGACGGAACACGCGCTCGGGCTCGATCCCCACCGCGTCGGCGAGCTGACCGTGCAGGCGCAGCCTCCGGTGGTCGCCGTGCACCGGCATCAGGTAGCGGGGCTCGAGCAGGTTGAGCATGAGCTTGAGCTCCTCGGCGTAGCCGTGGCCCGAGGCGTGGATGGGGGCGTCGCGTGCGGTCACCACGTCGGCGCCGAGCTGGTAGATGCGATCGATGGTCTCGTTCACGGCCCGTTCGTTGCCCGGGATCGGAGTGGCCGAGAAGATCACGGTGTCGCCCTCGCGCAGCTCGACGTTGGGGTGATCCGAGTGCGCCATGCGCCGCAGCGCCGAAAGCGGCTCACCCTGGCTTCCGGTCGAGATGACGACGAGCTTGTGGTCGGGGAGGTCCTCGATCTCGCGTACCCCCACCAGCATCCCCTCGGGGACGTCGATGTGGCCCAGCCGGCGCCCGATGTTCACGTACTTGCGCATCGAGCGCCCCACGAGTGCCACCTTGCGCCCGAGCGCCTCGGCGGCGTCGACCACCTGCTGGACGCGGTGGATGTTGGAGGCGAACGACGTGACGATGATCCGGCCCCGGCAGCGCGCGAAGGTCTGCTCGAGGTGGGGGCCGACGCTCGACTCAGACAGCGACCAGCCCGGCCGGTCCACGTTGGTCGAGTCTCCGCACAGCAGGAGCACGCCCTCACGGCCGAGCTCGGCGAGCCGAGCCACGTCGGCGGGCTCGCCGTCGACCGGGGTCTGGTCGAACTTGTAGTCGCCGGTCATCAGGATCGTCCCGAGCTCCGAGCGCAGCGCGACCGCGAAGGCGTCGGGAATCGAGTGCGCCATCTTCACGAGCTCGAGCGAGAACGGGCCGGCGTCGACGTCCTGGCCGGCGACGAGCGGCTCGAGCGCCGAGCCGCTCAGCCGGTGCTCGTCGAGCTTCGAGCGCACCATCTCCACGGTCAGCGGGCCGCCGTAGATCGCCGGTACCGCGTCGTCGCCGATCTCCCTCAGCACGTAGGGCAGAGCGCCGACATGGTCCTCGTGGCCGTGGGTGAGGACGATCGCCTCGATGTCGGAGGCCCGCTCGCGCAGGTAGGAGAAGTCCGGCAGCACCAGGTCGATGCCGAGCTGGTCGGGCGCGGGGAACATGAGGCCGGTGTCGATGACGACGATGCGGCCCTCGTACTCGACGACGGTCATGTTCTTGCCGATCTCGCCGAGCCCGCCGAGGGGCAGGACGCGCAGCGCGTCGCTCATGGGCGCCGCTCTCCGCGACCGAAGCGCGCCTCGCAGGAGCTCAAACCGCGCTCAGGAAGCCGTGTAGCTCGAGGGCCTCGCGAACCGCGCCGACCTCCTCGTCCGAGGCGGGCACGAGCGGCAGGCGCGGCCCGCCGACTTGGTGGCCGAGCAGGTTGAAGGCGGCCTTGACGGTCGCGGGGGCAGGCGCGATGGTGTTCAACGCGCGCACCACGTCGGCGATTGCCTCTGCGATCTCGGCTCTGCTCTCGGGCTCGTCGATCATGCGCCGCATCTCCCTTCCGACGAGATGCGAGGCGACGAGAATCCCTCCGGTGCCCCCCTTGTCGAGTACCTCCGCGAGGCGGTCGTCGTTGCCGGCGAGCAGGTCGAGTCCCTCGATCGGCTCGATGTCCTCGGCGCGGGCCTGCTTGACCGCCCGCACGTTGGGGATCTCGGCGAGCTCGCGCAGAAGGTCGTTGGGGAGGTCGATGACCGAGCGCGAGGGGATGTTGTAGAGGATCACGGGGCGATCGGTCGCCGCGGCGGCTGCCCGGAAGTGCGCGATCAGCCCGCGGCGGTTGGGCTTGTTGTAGTACGGCGTGACGACGAGCACCGCGTCGACCCCCGTCTCGGTCGCCTTCTCGGTCAGACGAACCGTGTGCGCGGTGTCGTTCGAGCCCGTCCCCGCGATCACCACTGCCCTGCCGCGGGACTCCTCCACCCCGAGCGCCCATATCCGCAGCTTCTCCTCGTCGTCCAACGTCGACGCCTCGCCGGTGGTGCCGGCGAGCACGAACCCGTCGGAGCCGTGCTCGATCAGATGGTGCATGAGGCGGACGGCCTCGTCCTCGGCGAGTCGCCCGCGTTCGTCGAAGGGCGTGACCATCGCGGTGATGACGCCGCCGATGCGCATGCCCCCGATTATCTCAGCCTCCGAGGCGGGGCGATCCGCGCTGCGCGCAATCGTTCGCCCCGCCCGGCGGGCCGACGCCCCGCGGTCGGTAAAATCGCCTGCTGAGAGCGATGGCCCAGACCGCCGACTACAGTCACCGCAGCGCCGTCCAGAAGCTCGGCATCGAGCCCGGTCAACGGGTAGAGGTCGCCGGCGACCTTGGCGTCGACCTACGTCGCGACCTGCGCGACGCGCTCGGGCGGGGCTTCGTCCGCTCGGGCGAGCTCGACGCGGCGATCGCACTGGTCGAGACGGTCGAGGAGGCGGAGGAGGCGATGGTGGCCTACCGCCCCCGCCTGCGCGACGCGGGCTACCTGTGGCTGGTCACCTGGAAGCGAGGCCACGACGGCTACGTGAACCAGATGCAGCTCGTCGCGCCCGCTCGGCGCCTGGGGCTGATCGACAACAAGACGTGCTCGATCGACGACGAGCGCTCGGGGATTCGCTTCGTCATCCCGCGGGCGTTGCGTGGGGCAGCCCGACCGGGCTGACGCGGGAGCGGTCTAGAGCAGCTTCTCGAGCCCGACCGTCGGCGAGTGGTCGAGCTCTCCCACCCGCCGCACCGCCAGCAGCACCCCCGGCATGAACGACTCGCGCGCGAGCGAGTCGTGGCGCAGGCTGAGCGTCTGGCCGGGTCCCCCGAACACGGTCTCCTGGTGGGCGACGAGCCCCGGCAGGCGCACCGAGTGGATCGGCTCGTGGACGTTGCCGCCCGCCTCGCGCACGAGCTCCGCGGTCCGCAGCGCCGTCCCCGACGGCTTGTCGAGCTTGCGGTCGTGGTGGAGCTCGACGATCTCGCACTCCGGCATGTGCGGAGCGATGAGCTTGGCGGCCTGCATGAGCAGCACGGCCCCGATGGCGAAGTTGGGGGCCACGAACAGGTTGGCCTCCCCCACTCCCTCGAGCTCTGAGAAGTCGGCCCCGGTCGTGCCCATGACGCAGTGGACGCCCGCCTCGAGGCAGTGGCGCGCGTTACGCAGAGCCGAGTCGGGCACCGTGAAGTCGACGACCACGTCGGCGTCGCCGAGCACGTCCTCGAGCGCGATCCCGAGGTCGGGGTCGGCTCGCCCCACGAGCCCCATGTCCCCGGCCCCGTCAACCGCTCGGCACACCGTCTCCCCCATGCGCCCGGCGGCGCCCGAAACGGCGACGTTGATGACCCTCACGCGGCGGCGAGCGCGGGGCTGAGCGGCTCTATGGCTGCCCGGAAGGCGTCCTCATCGGTGCCGACCGCCGCGGCCGAGAGCCGCTCAGGGGCGTACAGCTCGTGCGCGAGGGAGGCCAGGTCGTCGGCGGTGACGGCGTCGATCCGCGCCATCATCTCGTCCGGGCTCAGAACCGGCACGCCGGTCAGGACGGAGCTCCCGAGCCGGTGCATGCGGGCCTGGGTCGACTCGAGTGCCAGCGCGGTGCGCCCCTTGACGTTCTCTCTGGCGCGCTCGAGCTCCTCAGCGCCCACAGGTTCGGCTTGAAGGCGGTGGAGCTCGGCGGCGACGACCTCGAGTGCCTCTCCGACGCGGTCGGGGCGGGTACCGACGTAGAGGGCGACCTCGCCGGTGTCGACGAACTGCCCGAAGTAGGAGAAGACGCTGTAGGCGAGGCCGCGGCGCTCGCGCACCTCGCGGAAGAGGCGCGAGGAGGACGAGCCGCCGAGGATGGTGTCGAGCACGCGTAAGGCGAACCGGCGCTCGTCGTCGCGCGCGAGCCCCGTCGCCCCGAGGCAGAGATGGACCTGCTCGGTCTCCTTGCGGTGGAAGCACAGCGTCGGCAGGCGTGCCGCCGGTGCCGCGTCGGGCGCGGTCGCCGGCCCGGGACTCGGGCCCCCCTCTGCGAGTGCCCGCTCGACGAGGGAGACGACCCGCTCGTGGTCGAGGTTGCCCGCCGCGGCCACGACGAGCCGCTGCGGCCGGTAGCGCCGCTCGTGGTAGGCCGCCAGGTCCTGCGTCGACACCGAGCCGACGACCTCCGGCGTGCCGATGATCGGCCGTCCGAGGGGGTGGTCGCCGAAGACCGCCGTCGCGAGCACGTCGTGGACCTTGTCCGAGGGCTCGTCCTCGTACATGGCGATCTCCTCGATGACTACCTGGCGCTCCGAGTCGACCTCGGCCCAGGCCGGGCGGAGCGCCATGTCGCTCATGACCTCGAGCGCACGCTCGAGGTGGCGGTCGAGGAAGCGCGCGTACAGCGAGGTCGTCTCCTTGCTCGTCCCCGCGTTGATCTCGGCCCCCATGGCGTCGAAGATCTCGTCGATCTCGGTCGACCCGAAGCGACGGGTGCCCTTGAACAGCAGGTGCTCGATGAAGTGGGAGATCCCCCGCTGCTCGTCGCTCTCGTCACGCGACCCGACGCCGACCCACAGGCCGAGCGCGATCGAGCGCACCGATGGCATGGCCTCGGTGACCACTCGCACGCCCGAGCCGAGCTCGGTCAGGCGGTGGCCGTTCGCGGTCACCTCCTGACCTGTGGCCTCAGCGGTCAATCCCGGCGGTCGCGACGGTGCTCGCCACCGCCGTTGCCGCGGCCTCCGCGGCCGCCCCGGCCACCGCCGTCGCCGCGGCCACCGCC
>JACCUC010000067.1 GCA_013812065.1 Thermoleophilaceae bacterium
GACGCCGATCGCCGCCATCTTCACTGCGCCGCTCGCGCCGAGCGCGGCGAGCAGCCCCCCGCCCCCGGCGGTCCCGCCGCCGGCGACCCCGGCCGCGGCCAGGGCGCTTTCCTTGAGGCCCAGCGACGGAACCACCGGCAGCGCAATCGCAAGCAGCCTACGCTGGTCTCGGACCTCCTCGCGGAAAGCCGCGCAAGCCTCGCACTGGCGCAGGTGCCGGCGCAGTGACCCGCGCCGCAGCTCACCGGCGCTCGCGGTCGCTAGTTGCTCGCGGATCTCGACGCAAGGGATCTCTCGGGCACGCCGGTCGTCGATCAGGGCCGAGCGCGCTTGAAAGACGAGCGCCTTCACCTGGTTCGTCTCACAGTCGAGCACCTGTGCCACCTCGGCGTGATTGAGGGCGTCGATCTCCGAGAGAACGAGGGCGGCCCTTTGGCGCTCGGGAAGGTGCTCGATGTTGGAGAGGAGCTCGCGAAGCTCCGCGCGGTGCTCGATCTCCTCGGAAGGGCCAGCCCTCGACGTGCTGACCTCGACCTTCTCGACTGGGTGCTCGCGCTGAACCCGAAGCATGCTGAGGCAGCGGTTGCGGGCGATCGTGTAAAGCCAAGGCTTGAGCTGGACGGACTGATCCGTGCGCGGTAGAGCCCTGAGGGCCGAGGCGAAGGTCTGCTGAAGTGCGTCCTCGGCGTCCTCATGGGAGCGGAGCATGCGGCGGCAGAAGCTGAGGAGGCCGCGGTGGTGGCGGTCGTAGATGACCTCGACGGCGGAACCGTTGCCGCGCTTTGCCTCGGCCGCGAGGCGCTCGTCGCCGACGGCCGCGAGAAAGCGCCGCGAGCGGGGTAGAAGCCGGGTGTGGGTGAGGGTCGATGCGTCCAAGGAGGCTCGCTCAGGCCCTCGAGCAGCGTTGCGGGAGCCTTAAGGCACATGTTCCCCCTATAGACGCGACTAAGCGCCGATAGTCAGACAAAGTTGACGTGATGACGCTCAAGTTCTTGTCGTCGTCGACCGTTGCCCCGGGCCACCGGTGGTGCCTTGGACGAATGTGGACCGTCGGGCAGGCTCGCGGTGCTGATAATCAGACATGGAGCAGGGGGCACCAGCGAAACGGGGCGCCAAGGCGCCCCGTTCTCTCAGGTCGGAGCGCGGGCAGAGCACCTGCTAGGGACAGACCTGCTTCGTCTGGCCGCGGTTAGCGCCCGTGCAGGTGTTCTCCGTGCCCGGCGCGTCAACGTTGCCGCGCTGGGTCTCGGTGAACTTGGGGTTGTTCTTCGACGGGTCGTCAACTGTCTTGCAACCCGGATCGCCGGCCTCACAGGGCGGCGCGTCGGCGAAGGCCGCGCCCGCTGGAACCGCGAGGGCAAGAGCGGCCAGCATGCTGGCCGTCAGGGTCCTACGCTTCATGAGTACCTCCTTGAGCCCTTTCGGGCGAGGATCGCTGCCGTTGCCTTACCTCTGCTTCTCGAAGGGGCCGGGGCCGTCGTCGGTACGAGTCGGGTCACCGTTCTGCCCTTTGGCGTCACACGCCGGCGAGTTCGCCTTGCCGGGTGGAAAGCAGGTGGGCTGAGCGCCCACCGCGGCGGCCGGTACGGCCAAGCCGACGGCCAGGGCGGCGGTTGCCGCAATACCTCACTTCGTGCGCTTCATGGGACCTCCTTTGTTGCGACCTCTCCCGCTTGAGCCCGCTGGCTTTGAAGGTTTGCGCTCGTCGCGAGGCTTCCCCCTGCTCGCGAGCACGACCTTCCCTATGTGTCCGAGGACGCAGGCGACGGAGCGAAGTTGGAAAGCTGCCACAGGATTTTTCGACACTCGCCTCGAGCGACCGCCGGCAGGGAAGCTCGAAGAGCCGAAGCCTGGCCAGTGGGTCACTTTCCACCGGCTCCTGTCGATAACGCTCCCTTGGAGCGCACCCTGTATAGAGGGACGACGGGCGCTCCGTCGGAGCGCCCGTCGAGCCCAGACGAGGGCCAGGAGCCCATTATCGGGCTAGCCCACGAGTAGTGCTACCCGGGACGGCCGGTCCGCTGGCCAGTCGTGACGGTCTGGTCTGCGTCTGCGTCACACGGAGCGCTTCCGTCCTGGAGGTCCTGCGCGAGGACCACGACGTTGACATCGCAGATGTTCGCGGCTGCATTCACCGGGACGGTGATCGCCACGTTGTTCCTGCTGACATCCAGGTCGATATTGACGAGACCTTGCTGGGGCTGCGCCGACGCGGGACCGGCAGCTAGACCGACAGAGATGGCTCCGGTCACCAGGACGGCCGCGAAGCGAGACCTGCGGCTGCGAACGAGCTTGGGCATGCAACTCCTTCCGTTTGAATTGCTCTACGCATGCTGAAACGCCCGTGTCTCGGGTAGGTTGGGGGCGTAGCGTCTCGTCAACCGGCCGTGACGCTCACGCGCCAGCATCTTGCCGCGCGTCTACCAGCGTCCGGAAACCCAGCGCGCTCTGATCGCCACCAGCAGCAGCGCGAGCAGACTCGCGACGATGGCAAACACATCGACGAGAGCGAGTACGCCGACGAGAGCGCTGCCCGAGCTCTCGCCGTAGCTTGCGAAGATGACCGCCGGAGTCTCGGTCTTTGGGCCAGGGGCAAAGTGGACGAGCACGATGACCGCCCCGAGGACGAGGGAGGCGACCAGCCAGTATCCGGCCCAAAAGCGCCTTCGCACCGTGAAGACGATGCCCGGGACAAGGATCAGATAGACGAGCAGGCTCGCGGTGAACGGGGTGATCGGCGCCTGGAACGGCCAGCCGCTGTGGTTCCAGTCCCTGTCGACACCGTAGGAGAGCACGAGCTCTCCGCGGATCACATGGTCGGCGTGATGGATCAGAGCGAGTACGGTCACCAGGCCTGCCAGCGCGATCAACAGGCGCCGAAGTCGACCGACCCGAGGATCGGCTGCCTCTGAGCGTGTCGGCGTGGGCGTCAAGACCGCGCTCCTCCGCCGTCGCCGACAACGGGTGTCGCCTCGTAGTGGCTCATCTCCTCGATGTCTTCGAAGAAGGGTCGGACCGCGGCGAAGAAGGCTCTGAACTCCTCGCCGCGCCGGAAGCCCTGCTCATGTCCCTCGCGGGAGTCCCACTCGATGCGGAGTATGTAGCGCTCCGGCTCCTCGACTCCACGCGCGAGGTCGTACGCGAAACAGTGTGGTGAGCGCTGGAGCGAGGACGCTGCCGCGCCGTACGCGGCTTCGAACTCGTCCCGGCGCTCGCTCGGAACTCGATAGCGGATGTACTCGATGATCATCGGGCTCCTTGGGTCGTGGGCTGGCGGATGAAGACACCGTCACGCGTGGAGGCACGCGATCACCAGCAGCACGAAGGCAGCGCTGTCGAGGACTGTTCGGACCGTGTGGATCGCGTCCCAGCGGCGACGTAGCCGTCGCCACTCGTTCGGGTCGCCCGGCTCTTCCCAGCCCAGCACGGCGACGTTGATCGGCATGTTCCCGGCGAAGGTCAGGACGAGCATCCCCGCCAGGCATGCGCTCGCGATTCCGGCGTACATCGCGATCTGACCACTCGAGACGACCGCGGTCAGCGTCGCCACCGTCACCGTGGCGGCCATCTGAGGCGCTTGGACGATCCCGAAGCGCCGGTACATCGCCTTCTCCGCGTGTATCTCCTCGAGGTGGTCGAGACGCCCGAGCGCGGGATGGACCACGCCCCAGGAGCAAAGCTCCATCCCCGCGAGGGACCCAGCGAGCAGTGTTGCGGCGGCGAGCAGAAGCGTCTCAGTCACCGTGGCGGCCTCTCACAGCGTCACCTCGACCGTCTCGCGAACGAACCTTCGCTCGCTGAGCTCGCGCACGAGAAGATCGGCGACATCGGCGCGCGGCACGTGCGCCCGGACCGAGAAGGGGAGCCCCGGACCGGCTCGGTAACGCCCGGTGGCGGGATCGTCGGTCAGGCGGCTCGGCCGCACGATCGTCCACTGGCGATCACTGGCCCGTACGAGGCGCTCCTGGGCCTCCTTGTCGGCGAGCTCGGCGCGCAGAAGGGTCCGGAAGACGATCACGCGAAAGTGCGCGGGGGCTCGGCCGTGGCTGTCGCCCACCCCCCAGGAGGACTGGCACAGGAACCTGGGCACGTCAGCTGACCTCATCGCGCGGAGCACGTTGGCCGTGCCATCCGCGCAGAGCCTCCGCTGACGGCGCTGGCCATGGAGCAGCGTGCGCAGGAGGTCGTGACCGCCGACAGCCCAGACCACGGCGTCTTGGCCTGGCATGGTGGCTTCGAGAGTCTCAGGGGCGAGGACGTCGCCACGAGCCGCGGTGAGATGGCTGTGGTCGATCTCGAGGCTCGAGGGCTGGCGCGCGAAGGCGGTGACCTCGTGGCCCTCCGCCAAGGCGCGATCGACGATGCGCCGGCCACTCGCACCACCCGCTCCGAGCACAAGGACTCTCACGATCTCGCCCGCGCTCGTGCCTCACACCAGGCACGCACCGTGGTCTCGGGAGCCCCGATAAGGTCGTTGGCCGGTAGAGGATCGCCGCGCTCGCCGAGCCGACCCAGCAGGCCCATGATCGCGATCGCCGGCTTGAGGCTGCGACGCCGGCGAGTCGACCCCGCACGTGGCACGGCAGGGTGTCGGTGACGAAGGTCGGTCGGAAGAAGTTGAAGGGAACGCCGCTCGACTCGATCGCCCGCTCGGCGGCGAGCTTCGCGCGGAGGCCGTCGTAGAGCAGCCGGCGGGCCACGAAGCCTCCGAGCAAGCCGGTGGCACCGACTACGACGATGGTCTGGGGAGCTCGGCCCATCGATGCCGAAGTTACGGCCCGCCGTCCTCCCTGTCCAAGACCGGTCGCCGCCTTACCGATAGGCTTCGCCTATGGCGCTCGACCTGCGCCGACTTCGGTACTTCCTCGCTGTGGCCGAGGAGCTTCACTTCGGTCGTGCCGCGGCGCGGCTGTACATCGCTCAGCCCTCGCTGAGTCAGCAGGTCCGGACTCTCGAGCGGGACTCGGAGTGGAGCTCCTACGTCGAGACAAGCGCCGCGTCGCCCTCACGGGGGCGGGTGAGGCGCTACTGCGCGAGGGCCGCCGCACCCTGGCTCAGGCCGAGCGGGCGGTCGACGCCGCCCGCGCCGCCGGGGCGGGCGCGGCGGGCTCTCTGACCGTTGGCTTCATGGGCTCGGCAGGGCGGCGACTCCTACCACTCGTGGTGCGTGACTTTCGCGCCCGATACCCGCGCGTCTCTGTCGAGATCCAGGAGATCACCCTACCCGAGACCAACCGTGCCGTCCGGGACTCGGTCGTCGACGTCGCGTTCGTTCGGCCGATCGACGACGACCCCGAGCTCGTCGTCGAGGCCTTGCCGAACGACGGCCTCGTCGCCGTTCTACCCAGAGGACACGCCCTTGCGGGCTCTTCGTCCCTGCCTCTCGCGGGCCTCGCGGGAGAGAGCTTCGTGAGGCCCAACGGCGACTCCATGCTCGGCCCGTGGATGAGCTTTCTGGCCACCATCTGCGACCGCCACGGCTTCCATCCCCGCTTCACCGAGGTCGAGGCGTCGAGTCTTCAGGCGATAGTTGGTGTCGTGGCTGCCGGCGACGGCATCTCGATCATGTCGGCGACTACGCACACCCTGCCCCGCGACGGGGTCGTCGCCGTGGCGATCGAGGACGAGAGCATGCCCCTGGCCCTCGCGTGGCGGCGGGCCGATCACTCGCGTGTCTTGGCGAGGTTCGTAGCGCTTGCGCGAGAGGCCGCGGGCGCGCTAGCGCGCTCCGGGATGACGCAGAAGCTTCCCTCGGAGAACCCCTGCGGGTCGAGTCCGAGCGCGTGATTGAAGCGAGCGCGATGGTTCTCGAGCGCGATCACGTTCGTCAGCTCGACTAGCTGCGCGTCGTCGAAGTAGTCACCCAGACGCGCGAAAAGGTCGTCGGTGACCTCGGCGGGCGTCCTCGTCATCGCGGTTGCATAGTCGAGGATGAGCTTCTCGAGCTCAGAGAAGGCGTCGCTCTCGCGATAGCGCGGAAGCTCACGCAGCTGGCGCTCGGGCACACCCTGGCCGTGTGAGACCCACGAGCCGAAGTCCATGCACCACTCGCACCCCACCACCGCGGCGGCCTTCAGTTCGGCCAGGAGCTTGAGCCGCTCGTCGACCCGGTGCGAACGCTCGACCACGGTCTCGAAGCTCCCGTAGCCCATCAGCAGACGCGGGTGGTGGAGGTAGGCGTCGACGGTCGACAGCGGGCGCCCGAAGCGCCGGCGCCCGTACCAGCGGGCAGCCCTGGCCAGCAGACCGCGCGGCGGCGACCCGAGGCGGCCGGTCCCAGCGCCCGCGGCGCCTGCGGCTCCCCCAGCCGGCCTCCGGGACAGCGCCAACACCAGCAGCCCGATCCGCATCACGGTCCGCCGTTGCAACTTGTTCATCTCCGCCTCCTCGATCCGCCTACCGAACAACGATTCGGTTTCCCACTGCTTACCCTAGCGAATGATCATTCGGTTAGATGTCTGCCCACCCTGACACCCGTCTGCGCCTCAGCGCCGCGGAGCGGCGTGAGCGCATCCTTCAAGCGGGCACGGAGGTCTTCGCCGAGCACGGCTACTCCGCAGGTTCCGTGGGCGATATCGCGGCTCGCGCCGGCGTGGTTGCGTCGGTGCTCTACGACCACTTCGGCTCGAAGCGGGAGCTGCACATCGAGTTGCTCGAGCTTCACGGCGAGGCGCTGATCGAGCGCTCGATCAATCAGGTCACGGGCGACGGACCCTATGAGCTCTTGCGCGAGAGCATCGACGCCTTCTATCGCTTCGTCGAGGAGGATCCGTTCGTCTGGCGCTTCCTCTTTCGCGACCCGCCGAGCGATCCCGAGATCGCCGTTGCCCATCGGCGTGTTCAGGAGCGGGCGACCGCCGGGATCGCGAGGCTGGTGGCCTCGAGCGTCCCGAGTTCCGAGTCGGTGCTTGACGTGCCGGCCGAGCGGGCGGTGTGGATGATCGCCAAAGCCTCCCAGGAGGCCACGCAGGGTTTAGCCGAGTGGTGGTGGGAGCACCGCGAGGTGCCGCGCGAGCAGGTCGTGGGGCTACTGCTCGCGTTGCTCTGGGAGGGATTCGGCGGCCTGGTCGAGCTGCTCAACGCTTAATGCCCGCCGACTGATGCAATCGAAGGCCGAAAACCCGCGAGGAGTCGTAGAAGTGAAGCGGCTGGCTAGCGACTCCCCGGGGTGATCGGCGGGCTCTACGGCACGCCTTGGGCTTGCTCACTCCTTGCCTGTGATCGCGTCGCGCGTACGCTCCACCATACCGCGCTCCCCCTGCAGGCCGGTGGTCCGCTGGATGTTTTCGTTCACCTCGCGAAGGGTCTCGTGGAGGGCCCCGACTTCGCCGGCCAGCCCATTGACAGTGCGCTCCAGCGTGCCGAGGCGGTCGTCGACCGGCGCAAGGACGTCGTGGAGAGCGCCCACTTCGGTGCCCAGCTCGCCCACAGTGCGGTTTAGGTGCGACCGCTCGCTCTCCAGCGCCACAACCACTTCACGCACGGCGTCGAGCCGGGTCGCGAGATCCTCGTTCATGTGCTCCAGCCCGGTGACCAACTCGGGGAGCGGCTCGGTCTGTTCGCGAACGCTGGTGAGCTCTGAGCGAATCGGGCCCAGCTCCTGGGCTGACTCGACCAGCCGATCGAGCGCCTCGAGCACTCGCTCGGGGAGCCGAAGGGGCGCGAGTAGGTTCGCCAGCACGCCGCCGTCTCGACCCTTCGATGTCTCGTCTGGCGGCACGGTTGCGTCGGCGGTCAGGGAAGCTAAAGGCGCCGTGGCTTGGTCCGGGCCATCGAGCAGACTCTATACAACGGGGTCGTCGGCGTAGCGCAGCGAAGCGCCGGGCAGGCGATGACGTGCGTGGAAGGCCATGCGCACACCGCTCAGCCGCTGAGCAAGGCTAGTCGGCCGAGCCCTTCGAGGCTGCGCTCCAGGGCGGGCGCCAGCTCGCGAATTAGGGCGTCGGTCTCGTTCCCCCCCAGCCCGAGGACGCCCGAGCCGACGAAGTGCTCCAGCTCGGTGAGCAGCGTGCTGCGGTCGCGCGTCCCGTCGAGGAGGGTGATCAGGTGCCGGCCCAGGTCGTCCTCCAGCCGAACGCTCGCGTGGCGGAGGTTCGTCACGACCGGACCGGAGCCCGCCTGGAGTCGCGCCAGCGGGCTCGCGGTTGGCCGCTCTCCCGCCTGGAGCGAGAAGGTCGGGGGGTACAGGTGCATCTGTACGAGGTTGCCGGCATAGCTGCGCAGCAGCGCGTCGCACAGGGCTCGCACATCCCCGGGGTCAGGGGGTACGCCGCCGGGGGCTTCCGCGAGCTCGGCGACCGGCAAGGCGCGCGGCCAGCTCTCGCCGATGCGCACGAAGGCCACCTTGACCAGCGGATGGTCGCTCCGAAGCGAAGCCCCCTTGGGGCCGACGAACTCGACTGGTTGACCCTGGCTGAGGTCGGGATCGGGCGTTGCCGGCCGCGCCGGCGATGCTGCCGAGAAGCGCGTCAGCAGCTCAGGTTGCGGGGAGCGGTTCAGCCGCCTCTCGGCGTGACAGAGCAACGTCTGCCGGAACATCCGGCCTTTAAGGAAGTCGAGGTACTGCTCACGCGTGAGCACGTCATCGTCGAGCTCGGCGAGCGCCTCGCCGACTGGCTCGGGCAGGACTCCAACCTGCATCTCGAAGAAGTCGGCCTCCGCCAGGAACTGAAGGCCGTGCCGCGCCGCGTGCGAGATGAAGTCGTGAAAGTAGAAGGCCTCGTTGGTCTCGGCGAGGTCGTCGTGGTAGAGGGTCTCGTCGCTGCGCTCGCCGACCTGGCCGGCCCACTGGCTCATCAGGCTTCCGAAGGCGTCGGCGTCCGACCAGCCGGCCCCCAGCAGCTCGAGTAGGGCACGCGTCTGCGCGACCCGGTCCTTCGGCTCAGTCACCTCGCGTACGTGGAAGCGCATCATCTCGCGCAGGGCCTCACGCACATGGCCTCCCGGGAGGGCGTTGTAGCTCACATAGGCCACTCCCCGGGAGCGGAGGCCGGTTGCACAGAGGGCGAGCAGCCGGTCCCTCACATGAGCGTCCACCCACGAGTAGACGCCGTGCGCGACCATGTAGTCGAAGCCTCCCGGCGGTATCGAGACCTCGGCGATGTCGGTTTGCTCGAAGCGAACGTTTCGCAATCCGAGCGCCGCCGCCCGCCCTCGCGCAAGCGACACCGCGTGCGCGGATGAGTCGATGCCCAGGAACTCACTGCCGGGCAGCGAGAGCGCCATCGGGATGAGGTTCGCGCCGTCGCCACAGCCGAGCTCGAGCAGCCGGCACTCGCGAATGTCCCGCGCCTCGAGCCCGAAGAGCTCGGCCAGCGTGGCGAGGCGATCCGGATGCGACTGTGCATACGGGGAGCCCGGGTAGGCGACCGCGTCGTACGGAGTCTCGGGTCTCAGGCCTTCTTGTTCGTCTTGACGTCCCAGCCGGCCGAGAGCGTTCCCCCGGCCGAGCCGTCGGGCTTCTGCTCTGTGTAATCCACCTGGATCTTGCTGAAGTTGAGGGACACCTGGTCCATGGGGACTACCTCCTCCGCACCGCTCCCGCCTGTCTGGTACGACGTGACGAGCACGTCAGAGAGCGTGTAGCGGAGGAACTCGAGCTGCCGTTCCCCTGCTTTGCGCGCCGTGAGCTGCGCGGACTTGACGTGCTGGCCGCTCGCGCAGGCCAGGAAGAGCTTGGGGCTGGCCTTGCTCACCCGCGTGACGAAGTGGAAGTCCTGCATCTGTACCTTGCCGGCGCCGCCTCCTCCACCCGATGCAAGAACCGCCTGAGTCTCTCCCCAGGACCAGGACTCGAGCTCGATCTCGCCCTTGTGCTTGGAGTCGCGGCTCTCGCCCTCGATCCCGTCGATCTTCAGAAAGTAGTCCAGTGCAGCCAAGGCATTCTCCCTCGGTAGTCCGCGCGTCGGCGGCAAGGCACCTTGACTTCTACATCATCGCCACATCGGCGTCAACCGAAGCGGGGATGGATCCTCGGTGGGGTGGACACGGTTCTCCTCGCCGTTCTGCCGCCCGGCTGAGGGTCTAGGAGCGTACGCCCGCCACGCGCTCCGGCCCGAGCGCCTGTATCGATTCGAGCACGATGTCGGCGAGCGCGAGCGCATCGGGCTCCGGCGGAAACGCCCTGTTGGGTATCGCTACGACGCCCATCCCGGCCGCCGCGGCGGAACGCAAGCCGGTGGTCGAGTCCTCCACGGCGACGCACGTCGCGGGCTCGTGCGAAAGCCTCCTTGCCGCCTCGAGGTAGACGTCGGGCGCCGGCTTTCCGTGGGCCACCTCTTCGGAGGAGACCGTCGCCTCGAAACAGTCGGCGAGTCCGGCGAGCTCGAGCACGAGCTCGATGAGCGGACGGTTCGACGACGAGGCGAGCCCGAGCGGCCAGCGTTGGGCCAGGGCGGTGACCGAAGCGCGAGCGCCCGGGAGCAGCGGGAGCCGCTCGCGGTAGAGGCCCGCGAGACGCTCGACCACGGCCTCGGAGATCGCCTCCGAAGACATCGGGACACCGAGCTCCTCGCGCATGTAATCCGACCACTCAGAGGAGCTCATGCCCATCATCGCCTGCTGGGCCTCGTCCTTCCAGGCCCCGCCACTCTCCTCGACGAGCTGGCGCCGGGCATCGTCCCAGAGCGACTCGGAGTCGATCAAGACGCCGTCCAGGTCAAAGATCACCGCGGCGGTCAAGTCCCTCCCCTCGTTGGCTCGAAGGTAGAGCTCGAGGCCCCTGCACCGCCCGCGGCCGAATCGTTGGCGGCATGCAGCCCCAGTAGGGGAACTTCGCGCCCTCGAGGCGGCGGATTCCGGCGCCTGGCTGGGCGGCTCACGGCGCGTCTTCGGAGCGCCCGGGTCTCGGAAGGTTGAGAGTCGCGTCGACGCCGGCATGGTCGGAAGGCCACAGACCGCCCACCCTGTCCGGGAGAGCGCTCGAAGGCCGCTGTCTCCTCCAGACCACGGCCTCCTGGAGGCCCACGAGGTCCGGCTCACTCGCGGCGATCTCGTCAGCGAGCGCCTCCGCGCGGGTGCGGAAGTCGGTGGCCACAACTTGCCCGTAAATCGACGAAACGACCGATGGAAGCGCCGGGTTCCGCAGCGCGGCCAGCGCCGGCGCCAAGTCTGCCCCCAGGAACACGTTGCGGGTCATAATCCCGACCTCGCGCTCGCGGCGATCTTCGGCGAGCGCCGAGGAGGAAAGCCCCCCAGCGACCCCGATGCCGACCAGGCGATGGCAAGAATCCGTTTCACGTCGTTGACCTCCCGGCGAGGCGCGATTCCGCTGCGGCCAATCGTAGCCGCGCCGCATGGCGTTCGTGAGGCGAGGGCTCATTCCGCCCAACGGCTCCCTTGGAGGGAAAGGGGCTCGCCAGGCGTGCGCCTCGCCTCAGCCTCCGGCCACGGTGATCTTGCCCTCCATCCCCTCATCCTTGTGGCCACCAACCGGGCAGTACCACGTGTACTCGCCCGGCTCGCTCAAGTCGGCCCTGAGCGTGGCTGAGTCGCCCGGCTGACGTCGATCGTGGCGACTGGCTGTCCGCCGCTCGGCGCTTTGCCCTCTCCGCCATCGCCACCGCAGGCGGCCAGCGCAAGCGCGACCGCGAGCGCGCAGACTCCGAGCTTCCCTCCGGCCATTGTCACGCCAGTCCTTACCAATCGTCGGTCGCCTAGAGTCTGCCCGCTCAGGTGCCGCGGACAACATCGCGCGCCGGTCGACTCGCCCTCACTGATCGTGGCGCCGGTGTCACCCCGGCCAAACGGCCTCGTCTAGAAGATTCCGGCTGACCCTTGTCCGAGCGAGGCGATCTTCCACTCATCGCGAGGCCGCTTCCATTTGAAGATCCGCTGTGGAACCTTTTCCAGCTGAAGGGTCCCGGCGGTCTGCGTGGGGATCTGGGCTTCCGCTGTCGCCCTGTCGCCGCTGACCTTGATGCGGCGAACCTCGATCGCCGCAAGCCGCTGCTTGGTCTGCATACCGCCCAGGCTGTCGAGCTGATCGATTGCTGGTTCGCACCGAAGACCGCCCGCCGGGGCCCTCGCGGCGGGCGTCAGCTGCTCACACGCCTCCTGGCCGTCTCCGTTGGCAGCGGCGCGGTAGAACCGCTTGACCGCGCCGGCAACCTGCGCCTCGTCGGAGGTCCCGCAGCCGGCCAGAGCGACGCAGGCAAGTCCGACGACGGCGACCAGGAGGCGCTTCGCGGAGAGGCCGGGTTTCAGGACCCCTCCGGACGCTCCTCGTCGGGCGGCTCGCCAGACTGCGACGGCCTCACCGACCGCGAGCCGGACTCCGGGGCGCGAGCCGCATCACCGGCCTCGGGCGCCCGGCGCCCGTCGCCGGTCTCGGAGGCCGCCTGTTCGTCTCCGGGGGCGGAGGGGCCTCTTTCCTCGTCGTGGGAGTCGGTCGCCGGATCCGAGTGCTCATCGCCGCTGGAGCTCATCGCCCGATCGGCTCCGCCATCTCCGCCGAAGACCCTCGCCGCGTCCGGCTCGCCGTCCCCGCCGGCGGCGCTCGCACCTTCGGGCTCCAGCTCACCGTAGTGGCCGCCGGCACTGCTCCACCGCCGCTCGCGGGCGCCACGAGCTAGGCGGTCGGCCTCGCGCCGGCGGCGATCCAGGTAGGCGGCCGCCTCCGCCTCAGCCGCCGCGTAAATTTGAGCGGCCTCCCGCTCTCCCTCTACTCGGGACTCGGCGAGGATTTGCTGCGCCTCCGCGCTGGCCTCGGCCGCCGTTTCCTCGGCGCGCGCCTTGGCGTTCGCGTCGATCTCGTCGCTCTCGCCGCGCGCGGCATCGAGGAGCTCGGCGGCCTCGGATCGCCCCGTCGCGAGGATTGCGTGAGCGTCCCTACGCGCGGTTTCGAGGATCTCGTGGGCCTCCCCGCGGGTCCCTTCGAGGAGCGACTCGGCCGCCGAGCGCGCCCCCTGGGCCGTAGTCTCGGCCTCGGCGCGGGCCCGCTCGAGCGCGCGCTCGGCCTCCAAGCGGCTGCGGTCGAGGAGGCCCTTCGCCTCCACGTCGGCCGACTCCTTGACGGCGCCCGCCCTGGCCTCTTCAAACTCGGCCCTGGCCGTGGCCTGGGCGGCCAGAACCTCGCTCTCGGTGGCCCTCTTCTCCTCCTCCGCAGCCCGCGCCTGAGCCTGAGCCGCCCTCGCCTCCGCTTCCTCGCAGGCGCGCGTCGCCGCGGCGGTTTTCGCCTCGGCGTCGGTGCGAGCCGACTCGGTCTGCACGCTCGCCTCGCCGCGGGCGACGCGGCGAGTCTCCTCGGCCTCGGTGCGTGCGGCGGAGAGGGTCTCCTCGGCCTTCGCCTCGGCTGCGCGGCGCGTCTCCTCGGCCTCGGCGGAGGCGGCCTCCGTGACGGCCTCGGCCTCGCGGTGAGCATGGGTGCGCAGCTCCTCGAGTCGCGCCTCCGAGCGCTTCATGTGCTCCTCGGCGACCCGCTCGAGTCCCCCCGAGGAGAACCACCGGGAGACCTTCTCGAGGTGCTCGTCGACCTCTCCGGGGTCGTAGCCTCGCATCACCCGACGGAAGTCCCGCCGGACCACATAGAGGGAGAAGTAAGCCTGCGCGCGCGAGGATCCGGGGGAGCTCGTCGGGGACCCGGAGCCGCCCCGGCCGTGCCGCTCGTCGTCGGGCTGTTGAGTCGTCATGAGCAGCGGGTACCACGAGGGCCGACCTCGGTAGTTCGGGTACTTCGCGCCGGAGGATCGGACCCCTTCCTGCCCCACAGAGCTTCGCTTGCCTGTCCCGATCTCCGTCCGACCGCTTCCCGCTGCTACTCGACCACGAGCCCGTGCCGCACCGTGCTCTCGCATACGACGCGCGGCGCGACGAGCTGGAGCAGGTAGTTCGGACCGCCGGTCTTGAGGCCGATGCCCGAGCGGCGGTTACCGCCGAAAGGCTGGCGGCCGACGCGCGCGCCGGTGATGCCGCGGTTGACGTAGAGGTTCCCGACGGGCGTGCGCCGCGCGACCTCGGCGACGGTCACCGGGTCGCGCGAGAAGAGCCCGCCGGTGAGCGCGAAGCGCAACGCCTCGACCTTCGCGCAGGCGGCCTCGACGGAGGGTACGCGCTCGACGGCGAGTACCGGCCCGAAGATCTCGTCGATAAGGAGCGGCGACGCGGGGTCGAGCTCGGTGACGAGCGTCGGCGAGCAGAACCAGCCCGGCGCGGGGAGCGCACCGCCGTTGCCGCCGGCGACAATGCGGCCGTCGCGCGCGGCGAGCTCGACGTAGCCCTCGACGCGCTCGAGCGCAGCGCGCTCGATCAGCGGCCCCACGTCGGCGGCGAAGTCCTCGGCCTGACCCAGCGAAAGCGCGGCGATCGCGCCGGCGAGCCGGTCGAGCAGGACGTCGGCCACGACCTCGTGCGTGAGCACGCGGGCAGCGGCGGAGCACTTCTGGCCGGCGTAGGCGAACGCGGACTCGACGATCGCCGGCACGGCCTCGTCGAGGTCGGCGTCGGCATCGACGATGATGCAGTTCTTGCCCCCCATCTCGGCGACGACGCGCTTCACGTGTGGCTGGTCCTCGGGAGTCTCCGCCGCGGTCCGCACGATCTCGAGGCCGACGGCCTCCGAGCCCGTGAAGGCGACCGCGTGCACGCCCGGGTGGCGGACGAGCGCCTCGCCGGCATCGCCGAAGCCGGGCATCAGCGCAACGGCATCTGCGGGAACGCCTCCCTCGCGCAGCGCCTCGACCAGCGCGAGCGCGCAGGCGGGAGACTGCTCCGCGGGCTTGAGGACCGCGGCGTTGCCCGCGGCGAGCGCGGCCCCCACCATGCCTGCGGGGATGGCCAAGGGGAAGTTCCAGGGCGCGATCACCGCGACGACGCCTAGCGGCTCATAGCGCATCTCGTTGCGCTCGCCGGGGACCTGCAGGAGCTCGGGCGCCGCCGCGAGCTCGAGCGCCGCGCGGGCGTAGTACTCGAGGAAGTCGATCGCCTCGCAGACGTCGGCGTCGGCCTCGCTCCACGGCTTGGCGCACTCGCGCACCTCCAGGGAGGCAAGCTCGAGGCGCCGTCGGCGCAAGACCTCGGCGGCGCGCCTCAGCGCGGCGACGCGCTCGGTCGCCGGCCGGGCGCCCCAGGACGGGAGGGCGGCGTGGCC
>JACCUC010000116.1 GCA_013812065.1 Thermoleophilaceae bacterium
ACCAGCTCACTCGCCGCGGCATGGAGGAGCTCCACCGCCGCGTCCGCACGCTCGCCGAGACGCGCCGGCTGACCGACGCCTTCCTGGGCCGCTACGAGGAGTTCGTGGCGCTCGACCGCGAGGGCGACCTGAAGCGCCCCTCGCGCTGACCGCTCCTGCACCGCCGCGCCTCGCCGTCGTCGGGAAGGGCGGCGTCGGAAAGTCCGTGGTCGCAGGGACGGCGGCGCGCCTCTTGGCTCGACGCGGCCACAGCGTCCTCGCGCTCGACTCCGATTTGATGCCCGGTCTAGCAGTCAGCCTGGGTCTCGGCGGGGGCGCCGACACCGCTTGCCCGCTCGACGGCGCGGCCGAGCGGGGAGAGGATGGGCGCTGGCGGCTCAAGAAGGGCCTCGGCCCGGTGCGCGCCGTCCGTCGGTACGCGGTGGTGGCCCCCGACGGCGTCAAGCTGTTTCAGTCCGGCAAGCTGCCCCCCGAGGGGACCGGGGCGATCATGAGCTCGCTCCAGGCCTACTACAAGGTCATCCATCGTCTCCCGCGGGCTCGCGCGTTCGCCGATTGGGCGATCATCGGCGATCTGCCCGCCGGTCCTCGTCAGGCCGCCTTCGACTGGGCACCCTTCGCCGAAACCTTCCTGATCCTCGTCGAGCCGACGTGGCAGTCAGCGTTGACTGCACGCCGGGTGGCCCGAGTGGTGCGCTCGCGAGAGCGCAGCGGCGCCGTCGGACTCGTCGCGAACAAGGTGGCGGATCCGGCCGACGTCGGCCGCGTTGAGGAGCTGGTCGGGGAGGCCGTAGTGGCGGCGATTCCGGCCGACGAGCGAGTGCTGGAGGCCGAGCGAGCGGGGGCAGCCCTGCTCGACCACGATCCCTTCTCGCCGGCGGCGCGGGCGATCGAGCGGCTGGTCGACGAGCTGGCTCGCTGGGAGCCGCCTGCCCGCGGTAGCATCCGCGACGTGGAGCGCGCATGAAGATCGCGGTCGCCGGGAAGGGCGGTGCTGGAAAGACCACGGTGTCGGGCACCCTGGCCCGGTCGCTTGCTCGCGCCGGCCACGACGTGCTCGCCCTCGACGCCGACGCGAACCCGATGCTCGGGGTCTCGCTCGGCGTCGGGCCCGAGGAGACGGATCGTCTCGCGGCCGTGCGCCAGGCGATCGACGAAGGAGAGATGGAGCATCAGCGCTCGGTCGACGAGCTCATCGAGGGGTGCGGAACGAACGCCCCCGATGGCGTTCGCCTGGTCGTGGTCTCGCGGATAGACCGCGCCGACCCGCCCTGTCCGTGATGCGGGGTCTCGCCCGAGCAGTTGCTCGGGGAGCTCGAGTCTGGGGGCAGGTTCGTGATCTGCGACCTTGAGGCCGGAGTCGGCGCCGTCGTGCGCTCCGACCAGGCCGACGTGGTCCTCGCCGTCGCCGAGCCGACCGTCAAGTCGATCGAGGTGGCGCGGCGGGCGGTCGAGATCGCCGGCGAGCGCGCTCCTGTCGTCGTGATCGCCAATCGGGTTCGTGGCGAGGAGGACGTCGATGCGATCCGGGCCGTGCTGGGGGAGCAGGAGCTGGTCGTCGTGCCCGAGGAACCGGGCATCGCGGCCGCGGATCGAGAGGGCGCCGCACCGATCGACTTCGCTCCGGACAGCGTGGGCGTGCGGGCGCTGGTGACCCTCGCCGAGCGCCTGGGGGAGAGAGCGCCTCGGGCGGCGGCCTGAGGTCGCCGGCCTCAGGAGGCGGCGAGCTGCAGACCCTGGCTACAGCGTGCTGACCGGCGGCTCGCGAGGCGCTCGGGCCGGGTTCACAGCCGGCGCCGGACGACCGGACGCAGCCCGCCCGTTGGAGTCCGCCGACGGTCCGGCGATCTCATCGACGTCTTCGAGAGTCAGGGTCTCGCGCTCGATCAGGGCGGCGGCCACCCGGTCGAGCGCCGGCCGCGACCGGTTCAGGACATCGTGCGCGAGCTCATCTGCCTCGTCGAGGAGCGAGCGGACCTCCGAGTCGATCAGCCGGGCGGTCTCATCGGACCACGGCCCGCCGTCGACCGCCTCGTTCGGTGGGGAGACGAGACCGCCCACCGCGTTGCTCATTCCCCACTCGGAGACCATCTGCCGAGCAAGCGCAGTAGCGCGCCACAGATCCTGGGCCGCGCCGCTCGTGGACTCGCCCAGGGCGATCTCCTCGGCGGCCCGACCCCCAAAAAGCGTGGCCAGGCGCGTCATGAGCTGCGTGCGGGAGTGGAGCAGCCGCTCGTTGGCCTCGGGGAGCCAGGCGGCGCCGAGCCGCCCCCCACGCGGGACGATGCTCAACTTGTGAACGATCGCGTCGGTCGAGAGGGTGCGGGCAACGAGCCCGTGACCGGCCTCGTGATAGGCGGTGATGCTGCGTTCCTCGTCCGACACGATCCGGCTGCTGCCGACGCCCGAGAGAGCACGGTCGATCCCCTCCTCGACCAACCCCATGTCGATCGTCGAGTTACGGCCCCTGGCGGCCAAGAGCGCCGCCTCGTTCATGACGTTGGCCAGGTCAGCTCCGGCGAGACCTCGGGTCAAGCTCGCGACGCGGTCAAGGTCGACGTCGGCGGCCAGCGGCTTCCCGTTCGTGTGCAGCGCCAGGATCGCCCGACGGCCCTCACGGTCCGGTAGCTCCAACTCGATCTGGCGGTCGAAGCGCCCGGGGCGCACGAGTGCCGGATCGAGCATCTCTGGACGGTTGGTGGCGGCAAGAATGACGACACCCGGCCGCTTGCCGAAGCCATCCAGCTCGGCGAGGAGCTGGTTGAGGGTCTGCTCGGTCTCCCGGCTGCCGCCGGACCCGCCGACCAGCCGACTCGAGCCGATCGCGTCGATCTCGTCGAGGAAGACGATCGCCGGCGCTACGCCCCTTGCCTGGGCGAATAGATCGCGCACGCGGGCCGCGCCCTCGCCGACGAAGACCTCGACGAACTCGGTGGCCGCCATCGCGAAGAAGGCGGCGTTCGCCTCCCGGGCGACGGCCCGAGCAAGCAGCGTCTTGCCACAGCCGGGCGGTCCGCTGAGGAGGAACCCGCTCGGTATGCGCGCTCCCATGCTCGTGTATCGCTCCGGGTCGCCGAGGTAATCACGGACCTCGGCCAGCTCGGCGACCGCATCGTCAAGGCCCGCGA
>JACCUC010000127.1 GCA_013812065.1 Thermoleophilaceae bacterium
CTCGAAGCGGCCGCTGAGCGCCTTGCGCAGCGCGGGCAGCTTGATCCTCAGCTTGCCCTTGGCGAGCTCTGCGAGCGCCCCGGGGTCGGCGTTGCCCTCGATCAGCGCGCGCATCATCGCCCGACCGGAGACGCCCATCACGTCGGTCGCGACGCAGGCGAGCTTGACGCCGGCGTCCTCGAGCACCTTGTGCAGGCGGTTGACCATCCGGGTGCGCTCGCCGATCAACGCCTTGCGGTAGCGGAGCTGCTCAGGTCGCGCAGCCGGCGGATCGGCTTGGGGGGCACGAAGCTCGACCGAAGCAGCCCGTGCCCGAGCAGCTGCGCGATCCAGGCGGCGTCGATCGTGTCGGTCTTGCGACCCGGGACGTGCTTGATGTGGGCCGCGTTGACGAGCAGCATCTCGAAGGCGTCCTCGAGCACGTAGTACGGCGCCTTCCAGTAGACGCCGGTCGACTCCATCGCCACGTGCGTGACGCCGAGCTCGAGCAGCCAGTCGCGCAGCGCGAGCAGATCGGGCGTCGTGGTCCCGAACGTCTCGACCAGCTCGACCGCGCGGCCACCCTCGAGCGTGCGCACGCACGCGGTCAGCTGCGCCTTGTGGACATCGAGCCCGCAACAGCAGGCAACGACCAACTCCATGTGAACCTCCCGGATAGAGCGTGGATCCGATCGTCCCGCCGCTCGGGAGAGGCTGCCCTGGAACAGCGACTCTGCTCTGCGTGCTCAGCTCGCGCTGGCGACAGTTCGGGGTGCCGAGAAGCCTCCACGTCAGACTGAGGAACGGGCCACGCGGCACCAAGGAGTGACCGACGTCGCCACGAGCGACAAGACCACCCGATTTTCATGGTTCGCGGGTGCCGGTGTCGCGCGGCATGATGACTGAGGGGGAGGAGAGGAGGGCCCGACCGCTCGCCGAGGTCGCACACGACTGGGTCGGCGCATGGGCGGACGAGCCGGCCGGTGAGGGCTCCCGCGCCGGTCTCGCCGAGCGCGCGCGCCGACTCGACTACTGATGGCACGAGCCGGCGCGCGCCACTTCCCGATGCCGGGGCTCGAGCTTCGCTGAGCGCTCGCCCGTGCGACTCGGTTCGGGCGGTAGGATCCGGCTCGTGACCCCCGCCGACACCGTCTCCTTCGCCCGCGGCGCCCCCTCGCTCGACATCGTCGCCGGCGACGACCTGCGTGCGGCAGCCGCCCGCGCCCTCGAGCAGGACCCAGCGGGCGCCTTCGCCTACGGGACCTCGGAGGGCTATCGGCCACTGGTCGAGTGGATCGCCGATCGCCAGGAGCTCGCGCCCGAGAACGTGATCGCCACCAACGGGTCGCTCCAGGCCGACGCGTTCCTCTTCCGCCTGCTCGTCGAGCCCGGCGACCAGGTCGTGGTCGAGGCGCCGACCTACGACCGCACCCTTCTCGGCCTGCGCGAGACGGGTGCCGAGCTACTGCCGGTCGAGCTCGAGGACGACGGCCTCGACGTCGATGCCCTCGAGGGGGTGCTGCGCGACGGAGCAAGGCCGAAGCTCGCCCACGTCATCCCGAACTTCCACAACCCGGCGGGCTGCACGCTCTCGCTCGACAAGCGACGGCGGTTACTCGAGCTCGCCGCCGAGTACGACTTCACGATCTTCGAGGACGACCCCTACATCGAGCTGCGCTTCGCAGGCGAGAGCCTCCCGACCATGCTCTCGCTCGACTCGGACGGGCACGTCGTCTACGCGTCCTCGTTCTCGAAGACGGTATGTCCGGGGATCCGGGTCGGCTATCTGGCTGGTCCCCAGGACACGATCGCCGCCGTCCGGCGGATGGCCACGAACACCTACATCTCGCCGAGCATGGTCTCGCAGGCCATCGTCGCCGAGTTCTGCCGCTCGGGGGCGATCGAGCGCTCGATCGAGACCGTCAAGGAGGCGTTGCGCGCGCGCCGCGACGCGCTGGCCGGCGCGCTCGAGCGGGAGCTACCCGACGCCCGCTTCGTCCTGCCCGAGGGCGGCTACTTCCTGTGGGTCGACCTGCCGGATGGCACCGACGTCAGCGCGCTCCAGGCAGCGGCCAAGGAGCGCGGACTCGTTTTCGTGAAGGGGACCGACTTCCTGCTCGAGGGGGGAGAGAGCTCGCTGCGAATCGCTTACTCGGGTGTGACCACCGATCAGATCGTGGAAGGCGTGAGGCGGCTCGCGGCTGCCTACGCGGAGCCCGGCCGAGCGCCGGCCGAGCGGGCGTCGAGCGCAACCGTCTAGCGACGCCACTCCCAGTGGACATCGCTCACTGAGGGGTCTCGACCGCATCTCCACGTAGGGCAAACGCTAAGCGTTGGTCGCCGGCTCACCCTCGACGTGCGCTGTGTCGCCGGAGGACCGTATGCTCTCGTGCTGCTTACGCCGCCCGTACCTGGTTCTCCCCCGCGGCTTGTACACCGACAGGATCGCGGGCACGAGCAGCACCACCAGGCCGCCACCGGCGTGGGCCACAAGTGAGATCCTCGCCTCGCGGAGATCGGCACTCGACAATGTCGTCTCTGCTGCTACGCCTGCCATGTAGCTGATTGGCTGGGTCTGCATCAGCAAGACGATGGTGGCAAAGATCGTTACCACGAGTTTCACCAGGACCCAATAGTGCCGGAACAAGCCCCATGTGGTGCCCAGTGACTGGACAAGCCCGGTGACAAGCGAGGCGAGGGCCAACGGGACGATGACGAACCACGCGGTCAACTCCATCGCGAGATAGGCGGCACGCACCATCTGAGCATCCTGGCTGGTCAGACCGGTGACGGCGAGAGCCAGGAAGCCGGCGACCGCGCCGAACCAGCCGACCGAGGAAGTGACATGCGCGGTGAGCGCGAGATTGCGGAGGCGCGGTGTCATGGTCATGGCTGTTGCACGCCGTTGTCTGTGACGCCGGAGGGCGGTGTGTGGCGGCCGGCGTCACCGGACGGTGTGTGGCGACCGGGGCCGTGGCTACCGCCGGCGAGGAGCGAGACAACAAACAGCAGGACCAGAAGGATCGCGATGATCCCGAACACCTTGACCCAGCGTGGTGTGCGAGGGGGCGATCCGCGGCCGGGCCCCACGCCGGTGTCGTCGTCGATCTTCATGGCGGCGGGCAGTTTAGCGAGACAGTATGTCGGTGTCACACCAGGATGGCTCGACACCGCCGCCACGTATACTGGGAAGGTGCCGAAGCTGTGGAACGAGACGATCGAGGCGCACCGCCGCGCGGTGCGCGACGCGACCCTGGACACCACCGCGGCGCTGGTGGCCGAGCGCGGGCTGCGGTCGGTGACGATGTCGCAGATCGCCGAGCAGACCGGCATCGGACGTGCGACGCTGTACAAGTACTTCCCAGATGTCGAAGCGATCCTGGTCGCCTGGCACGAACGTCAGGTCACCGGCCACCTCGAATATCTAGCCGAACTCCGAGACCTGGCCGGCGACGGTCGCGAGCGGCTCGAAGCTGTGCTCGAGGCCTACGCACTCATTCACCACGAGCACCACGGCACCGAGCTCGCGGCACTCCTGCATCGAGGTGAGCACGTCGCCCGAGCGCAGCAGCACCTCCACGACTTAATCCGAGACCTGCTGAGCGAGGGGGCAAAGACGGGCGATATCCGGGACGATGTCGCGCCTGACGAGCTCGCGAGCTACTGCCTCCACGCCCTGACGGCAGCCACCAGCCTGCCGTCCAAGGCCGCGGTCCGCCGGCTCGTCGCGGTCACTCTGGCCGGGTTGCACCCACCGTCCTGACTCGTTCTGATGCGGCTGGAGCCGGACCGTCGCGGTAGCCCCGGTTCGACTGGGGCGTCGAAGAGCTACCGCCCGTACCGGTCACGCGACAGCACGAGCTGCTCGGGCAGCGCCGTACGTGCCGGGGGCGACGGATCGGCGACCACCGAGACGGTCTCGGCCACGCTGCGGGTTACGGTGTGGCGCCCCCCGCCGGCCTCGATCGCCACCTCGTCGGCGCCCGACTCGGCGAGCCGGCCCTCGAGCCCGGGATGGAGACCCGCGTCCATGAGGTAGTGGAGCAGCTCCTCGGCCTCGTTCTCGAAGCGCAGCACGCGCACCCGGGCGCCCTCCTCGACGTCGGCCAGGGGCACGCCCTGCTCGCGGGCGGCCTCGCCGATCGGATGGCCGTGGGGGCAGGTCGCGGCCTCGCCGATGGCCACTAGCATGCGCTCCTCGAGCACGGGCGACATCGCGTGCTCGAGCCGCTCGGCTTCTTCGTGGACCTCGTCCCAGGGGATGCCGAGGACGTCGGTCAGGAAGCGCTCGATGAGCCGGTGACGCTTGACGACCCCCGCCGCGTGCTCGTGTCCGGACTCCGTGAAGTCGAGCGACTTGTCCGCACTGCGGCGCACGTAGCCATCGGCTTCGAGCCGGCCGACCATCTCGTGGACGGTGGGCGCCGAGAGCTGCATCGCCCGGGCGATGTTGGCGGCGGTGATCGGGAGGCGCGCCTCCCGCAGCCAGTACATGGTCTGCAGGTACTCCTCCTCGGCGACGGTGACCTGCTCGGTCGACACTGGATCCTCCTCGGGTGGTCTCTCGACGAGGATACGTAACGAGTCGACCCCAGGGCTCTACGATGGCGCGCCATGGAGCCGTCGCCCGGATCGCGCGTCGTCATCACGGGCGCCTCGCGGGGAATCGGCCGCACGGTCGCCGAGGTGCGGGAGATCACGGCCGGGCCGCATCAGTGAGGCTACCGCTCTCCGAGCCCCTAGCGCCCCAGCTCGCGCGCTCGGCGCGGGAGCTTCCGGCCGGCGAGGGGTGGTGCTACGAGCCCAAGTGGGACGGCTTTCGCACGATCGCCTTCCGCGACGGCGACGAGGTGCGCCTCCAGAGCCGCGGTGGGAAGCCGATGAACCGCTACTTCCCCGAGGTCGTCGAGCAGGTCCGCGCTTTGACCGGCGAGCGGCTCGTGCTCGACGGCGAGGTGATCGTGGTGGTCGACGGACTTCAGGAGTTCGACCTGCTCTCCCAGCGCATCCATCCCGCGGCCTCGCGCGTCGAGCGCCTCGCCCGCGAGACCCCGGCCGCGTACGTCGCCTTCGACCTGCTCGCCGAGGGCGACGAGGCTCTGGTCGAGCTCCCCTATCGCGATCGACGCGAACGGCTCGTGGACGCGGTCGACCACGGCGACCGGCCGGTCGAGCTGACCCCCGTGACCGCCGACCTCGAGTCCGCCGGGCAGTGGCTGACCGGCGTCTCCGAGGGTGTGATCGCCAAGGAGTCGGCCGCCCCCTACCGCCCCGGCGAGCGGACCGGCATGGTCAAGGTCAAGCGCGTCCGCACCGCCGACTGCGTGGTGCGGGCCTTTCGCTTCGGCAAGCACGAGGGCACGGTCGGGTCGCTCATTCTCGGCCTCTACGACGATGGCGGCGAGCTGCGCGAGGTCGGCCATGTCTCGGGCTTCAAGGCCCGCGAGAAGCGCGAGCTGATCGAGCGGCTCGAGCCCTACCGAACCTACGAACGAGGCTCCGGCGAGCCCAGCCGCTGGAAGTCCGACGAGGAGCTCGTGTGGGAGGGCCTGCGCCCCGAGCTCGTGGTCGAGGTGGCGTTTGACCACATCACGGGGAATCGAATTCGCCACGGCGCGCGCTTCCTGCGCTGGCGCGAGGACAAGGATCCCCGCGACTGCCGGCTCGACCAGCTGCGGCAGTGAAGCGAGGGTTCCGGCCGGTCGAGCGTCTGTTGCTCGCGGAGGTCTCAGGCCACAGTCGCCGTCTTCTCCCGCTTGCGCTCCGCGACCACCGCGCGGATCTCCTCCCAATCCACGTTCTTGAAGTTGTGCATCGGGCAGAACGTGGGGCCGCACATCGAACAGAACTCCGCCGACTTGAAGTAGTCGTCGGACAGCGTCTCGTCGTGCATCGCCTGCGCGGTCTCCGGGTCGATCGACAGTCGGAACTGCTTGCGCCAGTCGAACGAGAAGCGCGCTGCCGACAGGGCCCGGTCCCACTCCGCGGCGCGCCGGTTCCCGCGCGCGAGGTCAGCCGCGTGCGCCGCGATCCGGTAGGCGACGAGGCCCTGCTTCACGTCCTCGGCATTCGGAAGGCCGAGGTGCTCTTTAGGCGTCACGTAGCAGAGCATCGAGGTGCCGTGCCAGCCGACGATGGCGGCGCCGATCGCCGAGGTGATGTGGTCGTAGCCCGGCGCGACGTCGGTGACGAGCGGCCCGAGCGTGTAGAAGGGCGCCTCGCGGCAGACCTCCTGCTGGCGGCGCACGTTCTCCTCGAGCTGGTCCATCGGCACGTGCCCCGGACCCTCGATCATCACCTGCACGTCGCGTGCCCAGGCCCGCTCGGTGAGCTCGCCGAGGGTGTCTAGCTCCGCGAACTGGGCGGCGTCGGAGGCGTCGGCGATCGAGCCCGGTCGCAGGCCGTCGCCGAGCGAGATCGACACGTCATGCTCGCGGGAGATATCGAGAATGTCGTCGAACCGCTCGTAGAGCGGGTTCTCGCGCCGGTGGTGCACCATCCAGCGTGCGAGCAGGCCGCCGCCGCGGGAGACGATGCCGGTGACCCGGTGCTGGCAGAGCGGCAGGTGCTCGAGCCGAACGCCGGCGTGAATCGTCATGTAGTCGACGCCTTGGCGTGCCTGGTGCTCGATGTTCTCCACCAGCAGGTCGCCGGTGAGGTCCTCGATCCGCCTGATCTGCTCGACGGCCTGGTAGATCGGGACGGTGCCGATCGGAACGAAGGCGGCGGCGATGATGGCCTCGCGCGTCGCGTCTATTCCCTTGCCCGTCGAGAGGTCCATAACCGTGTCGGCGCCCCAGCGTTCGGACAGCCGAAGCTTCTCGACCTCCTCGTCGAGCGAGGAGGTGGTCGGCGAGTTGCCGATGTTCGAGTTGATCTTGACCCGCGCGCGCAGGCCGATGGCCATCGGGTCGAGCGCCCGGTGGTGGACGTTCGCCGGGATGATCATCCGGCCGCGGGCCACCTCGTCGCGGATGACCGCGGCGGGCAGCTCCTCGCGCTCGGCCACCCGCTGCGCCTCGGGTGAAACCTCGCCCCGACGGGCGATCGCCATCTGCGTGCGGCAGTCCGTGTCGGCGGAGAAGGCGGTGCGGTGCGGCATGCGTTACTCCCTTCGCTGGTGTGAGCCAGAGCAGGTTCGGCGGGTCGGCGCTAGGAAGCACCCTCTCAGCCCCTCGACCAGGGACCCCCCGGGTTTGTACGTCCGCGAGCACGGTAGCGCCTGGAAGCGAACGACGAGCGCCCGCTTCCTGGCGGCACCGGAGAACGCGCAGCACTCTCGCACGCGTTCCCAGGTCAGGACCGCCGCGCCCGCGAGGGCGCGACGCGCCTGCCTTCACCGCGCTGCTTGCGAAGTTGCGGCGGCCCGGGGGCGTCGCCGAGGCCCTCGTGCTCGTCGCGGGCCGCCAGCTCGAGCAGGGAGTCGAGCGAGCCCGGATGAGCGTCGATCGCCGCGCTGGGGTCGCCGGTCTCGCGCAGGCGAGCGGGAACGGTGTCGAGGCGCAGGTCGCCCGGTTCGGCGTCCGGGACCTCGTCCCAGGCCAGGGGGCAGGAGACGAGCGCGTCGGGGTTCGGTCTCACCGAGTAGGCCGAGGCGATCGTCCGGTCGCGGGCGTTCTGGTTGTAGTCGAGGAAGACGCCGTGGCGCTCCTCCTTCCACCACGCCGTGGTGGCCAGCTCGGGCCGCCGGCGCTCGACCTCGCGCCCTAGCGCCAGGGCGGCTCGGCGCACCTCGGTGAAGTCGACGCTCTGCTCGATCCGCACGTAGATGTGGATCCCGCGCGAGCCCGAGGTCTTGGGAAAGCCGGTCAGCTCGTGCTCGCAGAGAACCTCGCGCACGCACAGAGCGACCTGGCGCACATCGTCCCACGAGGCCTCGGGCGTAGGGTCGAGGTCGATTCGCAGCTCGTCGGGATGGTCGCCGTCGGAGCGTCGCACGGGCCTCGGGTTCCAGTCGACGACCCCGAGGTTGATCCCCGAGGCCAGGTGCGCCGAGTCCTGGCAGACGAGGTGGTTGGCGGTCCGCCCGCTCGGAAACGAGATCGTCATCTGCTCGAGCCACTCCGGCGCTCCGCGCGGCACCCGCTTCTGGAAGAAGAACTCGTCGTCGACGCCGTTCGGGAAGCGCTTGAGGGTCGTCGGGCGGTCGCGCAGGCCGCGCAGCACGGCGTCGGCCACGTCGAGGTAGTAGCGGCCAAGGTCGAGCTTCGTGTGCCCGCGAGCGGGAAAGAAGACCTTTCCGGGGTTCGAGAAGCGGACGCCGTGGCCGTCGAGCTCGAGGGTGATGTGGTCGCTTTTGGCCACGTGGGGAGAATACGACCGTGCCCGAGCTCGAGGTCCAGCGCGCCGACGTCACCAAGCTCGAGGTCGACGCGATCGCCAACGCGGCCAACACCGAGCTCCAGCACGGTGGTGGGGTGGCCAGGGCGATCTCCCAGGCCGGCGGCCCGGCGGTGCAGCAGGAATCGGACGACAAGGCGCCGATCGGGCTCGGCGAGGCGGTCGAGACCACCGCCGGCGACATGCCCGCCCGCTACGTCATCCACGCCGCGACCATGGAGCTCGGCGGGCCGACGTCGCGCGAGATCATCGAGCGCGCGACCGAGTCGACGCTGCGCCGCGCCGAGGAACTCGGCTGCCGCTCGCTGGGGCTCGTCGCCTTTGGCACGGGGGTCGGCGGCTTCCCGATGCCCGAGGCGGCGGAAATCATGGTGGGCGCCGCGCGCGGGCATCGAGGCGAGACAGTCGAGCGCGTCGTCTTCTGCGTCCACGGCGAGGACGCTGAGGGCGCCTTCGCGGCCGCGATCGCCGAAGGGTGAGCGGCGGCGGGGGGCTCGCCGCCGCGCCCGTCCTCGTCGCGCCCGACGACTTCAAGGGCACGTTCACGGCGCGCGAGGTCGCGAGCGCGCTCGTGCGCGGGCTGCGCGGCGGTGGCCTCGACGCCGACGAGCTCCCGGTGGCCGACGGAGGCGACGGCACGCTGGATGCGCTCGTTCAAGCCCGAGGCGGAGAGCTGCGAAAGGCGGTCGTCGCCGACGCGCTCGGCCGTCCGGTCGAGGCGGCGTGGGCGCTGCTCGCCGACGGGCGCACAGCCGTGGTCGAAGCCGCCCAGGCGAGCGGTCTGTGG
>JACCUC010000305.1 GCA_013812065.1 Thermoleophilaceae bacterium
CGAGGGCTCCAGGCTGGACGCACACACCCGCCTCGACCCGCGCCTCGGGCGCGACGCTCGCGCCACGGCCGACCACGGCGCCGGGCTCGACATGCGCACGCTCGCCCACACTGACGCCGTCGGCGAGCACAGCCCCGTCGACGACCGCGTCCGCGCCCACCGTCACCCCGTGGTGGAGCGCCGATCGCGCGACCCGCGCCCGTGGCTCGATCAAGCACGACTCGCCGAGCACCGACAGCGGCCCCACGTCGGCGCCGTCGGTGCGGCAACCGGGATACACGAGCGAGCCGGTCGCATCCCGGGGCGGGAGCGAGCTCTCGACCGCTCCGCTCAAGAGGTCGTGCGTGGCCTCGAGGTAGCGCTCCGGCGTGCCGATGTCGATCCAGTAGCCCTCGGAGCGATGACCGAAGAGGCCCGTCCCGACGAGGCTCGGAAAGATCTCTCGCTCGAAGGAGACCGCCCGCCCGGGCGGAACGAGCTCGGCGACCGAGCGCTCGAGCACGTAGGCGCCGGCGTTGACACGATCGGTAGGTGCGAGCACGGCGGAGGCTCCGCTGTCGTCCTTCTCGAGGAAGGCCTCCACCTCGCCGTCGGGCGCGGTCGGCACCAGCCCGTAGGCGGACGTGTCCTCGACGGGCACAAGGGCGAGCGTGGCGAGCGCGTCCGCACGCCGGTGGAAGTCGAGCTGGGCGCTGAGGTCGACGTCGGTCAGCACGTCGCCGTTGAGGACGAGCAACCGCTCGTCGAGGGCGCCCTCGTCGAAGGCCAGGCGCAGCGGCCCCGCCGTGCCGAGCGGCTCAGGCTCGTTCATGTAGCGTAGGTGGACCGTGCCGTGGCGGTCGCCCAGGACGCGGGCGACCTCGTCGGCGAGGAAGCCGCAGGAGAGGATCGCCTCGTCGACGCCGTGGCGCGCAAGCCAGTCGAGCATGAAGGTGAGGAACGGTCGCCCGGCGAGTGGCACCGCGGGCTTCGGCGTAGTGAGGGTGAGCGGGCGGAGGCGAGTGCCCTGGCCGCCGGCGAGGATCAGCGCCTGCATCGCACCCCGCGCGGGGGTCAGGCCGGCGAGGGGGCCAGCGCAGCCCGCGGGCGGCCGACGCCCTCGTAGGTGAAGCCCGCGGCGACGAGCGCCCGGTGGTCGAGGAAGTTGCGGCCGTCGACGACGAGCGGCGTGACCATCCGCTCGTAGACCTCGCCCGCCCAGTCGAGCTCACGGAACTCCGGCCACTCGGTGACGAGCACGACCGCGTCGGTGCCGTCGACCGCCTCGAGCGCCGTCGCGCACAGCTCGGTGCCCACGAGCACGTCCCGCGCTCGCTCGGCGGCCACCGGATCGTAGGCGCGCACGCGCGCGCCCTCGCCCTGCAGCCGCGCGGCGAGAACGAGGCTCGTGGCGTCCCGGATGTCGTCGGTGTGGGGCTTGAAGGCAATGCCGAGCAACGCGACCGTCTTGCCCACGAGGTGACCGAGGTGCTTCTGCAGCTTGCCGATCGTGCGCCGCTTCTGGAGCTCGTTGACCTCGGTGACGGCGGTCAGCATCTGGAAGTGGTACCCGGTGTTGCCGGCGAGCTGCTTCAGCGAGAGCACGTCCTTGCCGAAGCAGCTTCCCCCCCAGCCGACTCCGGCGCTGAGGAACTTGGGACCGATCCGCGCGTCGAGGCCCATGCCCAGCGCGACCTCGGCGACGTCTGCCCCCAGCTCCTCGGAGACGTTGGCGATCTCGTTGATGAACGAGATCTTCGTGGCCAGAAAGGCGTTCGAGGCGAGCTTGATCATCTCGGCACTCGCCACGTCGGTGCGCACGACGGGCGCCTCGAGCGGCTCGTAGAGGCTGGCCACGCGGTCGGCGAAGCCCGACGCGTCCTCCTCCGCGCCGACGATGACCCGATCGGGCCGCGTGAAGTCGTCGACCGCCGACCCCTCCTTGAGGAACTCGGGGTTCGACACGTAGGCGAGGCCGTGGGACCGGCGCGCGATCGCGCGTCCCGTGCCCACGGGCACCGTGCTCTTCATGACCAGGGCGTGGTCCGGCGAGTCGCCGATCTCTTCGACCACCTGCTCGACGCGCGAGAGATCGGCGTCGCCCGAGTAGGTGGGCGGCGTGTCGACGCAGCAGAAGAGGAGGCGGGCGTGCTCGATCAGGGGGCCGATCTCTGTGGTGAAGTGGAGGCGCGCGCGGTTTCGCTCGAGCAGCTCGGCGAGCTGGGGCTCGTATATCGGCACCTCACCGCGCTCGAGGGCGGCGATCTTCTCGACGACGATGTCGCGGCAGTGGACATCGTGGCCGAGCTCGGCGAGGCAGGCGGCGGTCACGAGCCCCACCCAGCCGCAGCCGATAACCCCGACCGGCTCTCGGGCGGCCGGGCCGCGCGCTAGTGCGCTTGCTTGCATGGGTGCGGAGGCTACCGCTTGGCGGTCCCCCGGCTCAGAGGCGCCGGGTCGACTCGGCGATGGCCAGCATCTGGCGCTCGGAGAGGCTTTGCAGCAGCGTGTTGGAGATCCAGTAGACCGCCTCGTCGGTGCGCCAGGCCACGAGCCGTACCCGGTCACCGTCCTTGAAGACCTCGAACGTACGCCCGCGGCGGCGGCGCTCCTCGACGGGTCCGCTCAGGATCGGGGCGTCCTTCCACGCCGTGCCCTGAAGGCCGTAGTACTGGCCGACCTCCCTGGCCTTGAGCACCATCCGGTAGCTCGAGTAGGTGCGTCCGCCGGGCGCCTTGAGGTCGTAGACGCGCGGCTGGCCGGCGAAGAGGGAGCGCGGCACGCGCGACGCCGGGTAGTAGACCGGAATACGCGCGCCGCGGCGACGCGCGACGGTGCCCTGCATCCGGCCCTCGGCCGACGTGTCCTCGAGGGGCACGGGGGTCTCGCGCCGTCGTCGCGGCTTGCGGGTGCGACGGGGCTGGCGCTCCTCCGGGGCCTCTCCGCGTGGCCCCTTCGTTGCCTTTACGCCGAGGAACTCCCGGGTCAGCTCGCGGATCGCCGCCGAGCTCGCGGTGACGTAGGTCGCGCCCAGCTCGCCCTTGAAGTGCACCTCCTGCACGGGCCGCCCGGCCGAGGCGACGGCGAGCTTCGCGAGCCGCACGACCTCCGAGCGCGAGCGTGCGTCGGAGCTCGAGTAGCGGCCGAAGATCTCGATCAGGCGCCGGCGATCGGAGATAAGATCGCCGACCGAGACCTGCTGCTTGACCTGGCGCAGGTACTCCTGCTGGCGGCCGGCGCGCACGAGGTCGTTGTCGTCGTGGCGGTAGCGGACGTAGTCGAGCGAGTCCTTGCCGCACATGCGCTGATAGCCCTGGGGCACGTTGATCGTGGCGTAGTCCTCGAGGCCCGAGTTGTCGTTGAAGTAGCGGCGGTCGATGTCGACGTAGACGCAGTCGAGGGCGTTGACCCCGCGCTGGAAGCCGTCGAAGTCGACGTTGATCACGTGATTGATGCGCAGGCCGGTCAGGTTCTTGACGGTCTCGAGCGCGAGCTTCGGTCCGCCCTCCTCGTAGGCGTTGTTGAGCTTGCGGGTGCCGCGGCCGGGCACCGTCACCTTGAGGTCGCGGGGCAGCGACAGGATCGCCGTGGCCCCGCGCGCCGGGTCGAGGCGCACGAGGAGGATCGTGTCGGAGCGAGCCTTGTCCTCGTAGTTGGGCGACCACCGCGGCCGCTCGTCGGAGCCGATCAGCATGATCGTCTGCGGCTGGCCGGCCTCAGCCTCGGCGAGGCTCCGGCCGAGGTCGAGGATCTCCCCCTCCCGAAAGGCGGTGACCACGCGGTCGATCTCCCGAAAGCCCGCCGCCGCGGTGGCCGTCGCGGACGCGAAGACGATCAGGAGGGCGCCCAGGAGCAGGCGCCGCCACATCGGTCTCGGGCTCGGGGGCAGGTCAGGCAACGTGCAGGCGGGCAGGTCGGAGGCGCTCGGGCACCAGGCGCAGGAACTCGACGAGGGCCGTGCGGTAGCGATCGAGCGAGGAGATCGACACCCATTCGTCCGGACCGTGGTGACCTCCTCCCTGCGGCCCGAACTCGACCGCCGGCACCCCGGCGGCCAGGAACGACACCGCGTCGGAGGCGCCGTCGCGCCCGACCGAGACCCGATCCGGCGGCATGCTCTCGGCCACGACCTCGGCGAGCGTGCGCACGAAGGGGTCGCGCCCGTCGACGATGGCGGGCTCGCGGCGCACGAGCTCGGTGACGGCCACGTCGGGCAGCGCGGCGATCGCGGCGAGGATCTCCCCCGGGTCCTGGCCGGGCAGGTAGCGCACGTCGACGTCCATCGCGCAGCGGTCGGGCACCTTGTTGAGGGCATCGCCCCCGAGGATTCGCCCCACGTTGATCGAGGGACGGTCGAAGAGCTCCGACGATTCGCGCGCGAATGGCAGCGCACGGATCGACTGGAAGGTGTCGACCGCCTTGAGGATGGCGTTGTCGCCCAGCCAGGGTGTCGAGCCGTGCGCGGCCCGGCCGCTGACCTCGAGGCGCACGGCGAGGACCCCCTTGGCCTGGACGCCGATGCGCAGCTCGGTCGGCTCGCCGGTGATCGCGAAGTCGCCGCGGTAGCCTCGCTGCACGAGCAGGTCGGAGGCGCGCTCGCCGGACTCGTCGGACTCCTCGTCGCAGACGCAGAGGAAGTGGACGCGGACCGCGCGCTGCTCGGCGATGTCGAGCGTGGCCGACATCATCGCCGCCAGGGCGCCCTTCATGTCGTAGGCGCCGCGGCCGACAAGCCGGTCGCCCTCGACCCGGGGATGAAACTGCTCGGGGCGGCCGGGGACGACGTCGAGATGGCCGTGCAGTACGACGGTCGGCCCCTGCTCGGCGCCCACGGTGGCGGCGAGCAGCGGGCGGCCGTTGTGGACGGCGCCGGCGACTTCGACGTCGCGGGCCTCGAGCCACCCGGTGACGAACTCGGCGGCCGCGCGGATGCCCTCGAGCGTCGAGGTGTCGTAGGAGATCAGACGCTCGGGAAGGGAGCTCTCGCGCACCGAGCCAGGATAGCCCGAGCCCGGCGCCGGCGAATGGAGGTTGCCGGCGGATTACGAGTCGGTCTCGCGGCCGGCGGAGCGCCTGCGCGGTGGATACGCTACGAGGGCCTCACGGCCCGGGCGTCGGTTCGCCCCGGCTCTCTCGCCCGTCCGAGCATGCCCCGACGCCCCGCTCAGAGCGCCACCTCCCCCGTGCCCGCGCCCGAGGCGGCGCGCGAGCCCGGCGTCCCGGTCGCGCCACCCCCGCC